>JAXDOO010000342.1:0-8027 GCA_034668865.1 Alphaproteobacteria bacterium | reverse complement strand
GGTTGGAATAAAGAGCGGCGTAGTGGGGGCCAAAAACGGCGCAAACGCCGACGCGGCATCGCGCACCCGCGCGGAAGCACCGCGCTGGCAAGCGAGCCGGATCTTAGGGCGTATGTTGGCCATGACGTCGGGCCCGTAGCGACGGCAGCGCGAGCGCGGCCGTGGTTTCTTTCGCTGAGGGCTGGCGGCGACACGCCGCCTCGCAAAGCACTGTGCTTTGCGGACTATCCGGTTGTTCAACAAGGGCATC
This sequence comes from Alphaproteobacteria bacterium, assembly GCA_034668865.1. Classification (GTDB taxonomy): domain Bacteria; phylum Pseudomonadota; class Alphaproteobacteria; order Rhizobiales; family Xanthobacteraceae; genus CANKHA01. The sequence goes on along the minus strand of JAXDOO010000342.1, from coordinate 7,777 downwards.
GGCAATGGGCCAGAAGCTGGTCCGGGGCGTCCACCGTACCGGCCTCCGCATGAGGACGATCCCGGGGCGGACGTGCCGGATGCCCGAACGCGGCACAACCGGAACTAATAAACCGTCAGCAACCCTTTCTTAAGGCCGCCGGGCCCCGATAGCAAGCAAGCTCTCGGGGCCGAAAAATGTGGCCTGGGCGGGCGGTTAACGAGGCCCCTTAAGTTCCGATTCACGATGCCCTCCTTATGGAGTAAGGAGGGGCACGCGCATAATCCGGCGAAGTGGGCACCGGTTCGCCGATAAGATTATGCGCTACTTAATAAATTCGCGCGCGATCCGGGCGCAAAACCGGTACCCACTTTTGCTGATCGCGCGCTGGGCGTGAGCGATCCCCGACATTACCCCGAACGCCCCTACCTCGCGGTAAGCGCCGTCGTCGTACGCGACGGCGAATTTCTCGCGGTGCGCCGCGCCCGCCCGCCGATGCAAGGCCTCTTCACGCTGCCCGGCGGCGGCGTCGAGGCCGGCGAGAGCCTTGCCGAAGCGGTGTGTCGCGAAGTGCGGGAAGAAACCGGTCTCATCACCGAAGCCGTGGCGCTCGCTGGCTATCGCGAGGTGATCACCCGGGACGATGCCGGCCGGGTGCAGCGCCACTTCGTAATCTTGAGCTTTGCCGCCCGCTGGGTCGCGGGCGAACCGCGGCTGAACGAAGAGCTCCTGGAGGCGCGCTGGATGCGGCCGGCCGGGTTACCGCAGTTATCCACAACCGAAGGGCTAGCCGAGATCGTTGCCGCGGCGTTCGAGCAGCTCGAACGGGGGTCCTGAGGTTCAGGCCCTACGCTGCCATAATTATGTGCCGCCTCAACCACGATAAGGAAAGGCGCTTGCGGCGAGGACCGCTCCGGCGCATATCTCCGTGATCCTGCGGCAAGCGGCTTACATGTTGAAACCGTTGTTAATTCTGCTGGCGTTTTTTCTGGCTGTACCCTGTGCGCCGGCCCGCGCAGTGGAAGGCGGCGCAGCACCATTTGACGGCGATCTGCAGCGGCTGTCGGAAATTCTTGGCGCTTTGCATTATTTGCGCGGCCTTTGCGGCTCCAAAGAAGGGCCGAAATGGCGCAACGAGATGCAGGCGCTAATCGAGGCGGAAACATCGCCAGGAGAACGCCGGACACGTATCGTCGCCAGCTTCAACCGCGGCTACCGCAGCTTCCAGCAGACCTACCGTAGCTGCACCCCGGCGGCTGATTTCGCCATCCGTCGTTATCTGGAAGAAGGCTCAAAAATCTCCCGGGAAATCACGGCCCGCTACGCCAATTAACTTCCGGCATTAACCTTTCTTAAAAATTGTCACCTTTGGGAATCAAAGGTGCATGCTAACGTGCTACTCGCAAACGAATGATGGCGGGAGGCTGCCGGACAGCCCAGGAAGTCATGAGCATTTTGACGCGCGGACATGCTGCCCGGGATGCGAGCCCGGATCACGAGCACAAGAAGGTCGCCCTCGGTTATTTGCAGGAAGCTTGGGCTGAAGCTCGCCTCGAGGGTGTTGACGGCGACTGTCTGGCACAGAGCTGTCTTTTTGCCGCCTTCGCCGAGCTCGTTTCCACCTATGGCGAAGAAGCCGCTGCCGAATACGCCGAAGGCCTTGCCGGCCGCATCCGCAATGGTGAATTCTCACTCGAGCGGGCGCGCCAGTAAGACGGCGCATGCTTCCTCTTCGACAACCCGATAGCCGCGGCAGGACAATTAATGCGCTAGAGCGCCGATGCTTTCGTGGAAAGCGATGGCTTCCCCCTGCGACGGGCCCGTCAAATCCCCCTCCCACATCACTTTTCGGCCGCGAACGAAGGTGCCGACTGGCCAGCCCATCACGCTGACGTTGTTATAGGGAGTCCAACCCGGGCGGGAGGCGATCCAGGCGTCGGTTATTGTTTGACGCCTCCGCAGATCAACAACAGTCAGGTCAGCGTCATATCCAGCGGCGATGCGGCCCTTACCTGCGATGCCGAACACACGCGCCGGCCCGGCGCTGGTGAGATCAACAAGACGCTGGAGCGAAAGCCGGCCGGCATTGACATGGTCCAACATGATCGGAACCAGGGTCTGCACGCCGGTCATGCCGGATGGACTGGCAGGATAAGTCTTGTTCTTTTCCTCGCGCGTATGCGGGGCGTGATCGGATCCGAGCACGTCCACCACGCCTTGCATCAGGCCCCGCCACACACCTTCCCGATGGGCGGCATCACGGACCGGCGGATTCATCTGCGCATAAGTGCCGAGGCGTTGGTAGCAATCGGGCGCCTCCAGGGTGAGATGATGCGGGGTTGTCTCCACCGATGCGATGTCTTTGTGGCCGGCGAGAAATTCCATCTCCTGCGCGGTGGAGACATGCAGCACATGAATGCGCCGGCCGGTCTCATGCGCCAGCCGCACCAGCCGCTGTGTGCAAGTCAGCGCCGCGACCTCGTCGCGCCATACTGGATGTGAGCGGGCATCGCCTTCAATCCGCAATCCCTGGCGCTCGCGCAGGCGATACTCGTCTTCGGAGTGAAACGCGGCCCGGCGGCGGATGGCTTTAAGGATCTCACGCACGCCACCGTCATCCTCCACTAGTAAGGTGCCGGTCGAAGAGCCCATGAAGACTTTGACTCCTGCGCAGCCCGGCAGTCTTTCCAGCTCGGGCAGGTCCTTGATGTTTTGGCGCGTGCCGCCGACGTAAAAGGCGAAATCGCAATGCATCCGACCGTGCGCGCGTTTGACTTTGTCGGCCAGGGTTTCTGCGGTGGTCGTGGGCGGATCGGTGTTCGGCATCTCGAAGACACCAGTCACCCCGCCCATCACGGCGCTGCGCGATCCCGATTCCAGGTCTTCCTTGTGGGTAGCCCCGGGCTCGCGAAAATGCACCTGGGTGTCGATGATGCCTGGAAGGATATGCAGGCCGCGACAGTCGACGGTTTCGGCAGCCGCGCCAGACACGTCGCCGATGGCCACGATCTTTCCGGCGCGGATGCCGAGATCGCGGACACCTTCACCATCCTGATTGACGACGGTCGCGCCCTTGAGGATCAAGTCGTAAGTTGCAGCCATCCTTTGGCGTAATACACGGCGCGCCTACCGCACAAGGGGGAGGCGCTCGGCGTTCCACTCATCCATGCCGAGCGCGTAGTAATAGATCTTGGTATAGCCGAGCTGGACCGCTTTCTCTGCCGCCTTGGCGGCACGGCCGCATTTCACGCCATTGCAATAGAGCAGCACCGGCGTGTCCTTGCTCTTGATGTGCTTCGCAAGCGATTCGGCGTTGACGTCGGTATCGATCAGCCGAATGGCACCTTCGATGCGCCCTGCTGCGTAGTCGTCTTCCTTGCGGTTGTCCAAAATCACGATATTTGGCGTCTTAGCGACCAGATCGAAGATCTGCTTGGCATTGACTGTCGTGGCCCCGGGAATGTCCAGCGGAGCGTCCTGCGCCACGGCAGCAACCGCGAGGCCGAGCAAGGCTGCGGCCGCGATGAGGAAACAGCGCATTCGTTTCATGATGTCCTCCATGCGTAATCGGCGCCCGGCGCTCATCCGGCCCGGACGGTCGTAAGAAATCTGTCGACTTCGTGGTGCAGCGTATTGGCGCGCTTGGTCAGTTCGCGCGAAGCCTTGAGCACGTCGTCGGAGACTTGGCCGGTCTCCGCGGCCGCTTCGCGCACGCCGCTGATGTTGGTCGCTGCCTCGCGCGCGGCGTTGGCCGCCTGACTGACGTTATGGGTGATGTCTTGCGTGGCCGTGCCTTGCTGTCCGACAGCGGCGGCAACTTTGGCCGCGATGCCGCTGATTTCCGTGATGGTCCGGCTGACGCGCTCAATCGCGCCAGCGGCGCTGCGGGTTGACAACTGGATGGCGGTTATCTGTGCGGTGATCTCTTCCGTCGCCCTGGCAGTCTGGGTGGCGAGCGATTTTACCTCACCGGCGACTACGGCAAATCCTTTGCCAGCCTCGCCCGCACGCGCGGCTTCGATGGTGGCATTCAGCGCAAGCAGATTGGTTTGGCCGGCGATGGCATTGATCAGGCCAACGACCTTACCGATCCTATCGGCGGAATTGGCCAAGTCGCGCATCACCTCGTTGGTTTCGTTCGCCTCCGCCACCGCTTTGCCGGCGATGTCGCTGGAGCGCGTTACCTGATGGGTGATTTCGGCGGCAGAGACCGAAAGCTCTTCTGACCTGTTCACGACTGCATGCACATTCTCAAACGCCTGCCCGGAAGCGCCGGCGGCGGTGCTGGCTAGCTTTGAGGCGCGCTGGGCGGCGGTCGCGAGCGTTTCGGCATTAGCTGTGGTTTTGACTGAGGCGGAGGAAACGAAGTCGACGATGGACTTAACGCTCACCTCAAAGATATCGGCGAGGTGCAGAAGCTCGGTACGTCGAGCGGCGGCGGTTTCCCTTTCCGCGCGTTCGCGCGCTTGCGCCGCCTCCGCCCGCTCAACTCGCTGCTGCTCGCGCTCCGCTTCGGCCAAGGCCTCGCGCCTCCTGACTTGGCGCAGAAATATCGCGACGAATGCGAGAGCGGCGGTTGAAATACCGCCATAGATCAGGATGAAGATGGCAAACGACGACAGTGCCTCTGCATCCAGCGCCTTTCCTAGCTCAGTGACGTCCTGCTTCACCGTTAGGGTTGCGATGGACTGGCCTTCCGGGTCGTGGACGACCAGGTTATTTTCGTGCACGATGGCGTCTTCGGCGATCTTGAAGCTGTCCGGAGCCAGCAGTAGGCGGCCCGAATCCGAATAGATAGCTGCCGTCATCCCCAACCGCTGCTCGATCGAGGCTAGCGCGTGCATGGGGTCGGCGTGAACACCGAGATACCCGGTAAGCCGAAGTCCGCCCAAGGGAACAAAGACTGAAAGACGCGGTTCGTCGCCACTGCGCCAGACGCGGGTTAGGATCTTGAGGCGATCGATGCCATCGCGTTTCGTTACGGCCTCGATAACCAAGGCGGGCAGCTTCGCGCCCGCCCCGCGCCACTCTTCGCTCAGCAGAGTCATGTCCGGGTTGTAAACGGAAAGGCCGAGCACTTTTACTTGGCCGCTGGAAATGGCGCCGCGTCCGAATTCGTCCGCCAGCACCGATTTAATGGCAGGATTTTTCTCTGCCACCATCTTCCGCAAGCCTTCGCTTTGTCCGATGTTGCGGCCGATCTCGCTCACCGCGTTTCCATATTCGCGCCAAGCCAGATCAGAAACGGCGAAATCCGCGATCTTCTGCGCGTTACGCGCATTAAATTCGAACATCAACTCGTGGTAACGGTGAGTCATGTTCCAGCCGACACCGGCAGCGACCAGCAGCAGCACTGCGTTCGCCAAGGCTAAAAGGTGCAGGATGTTCACGCGGCCGCGCACGGAGACTCCAAAGGTTCGTTACCTTGACCGTACGGACCATTTATTTACGAAATGGTAATCCCAAATTTGAATAAGTCGTTCGATCCCCGGCAAATCTCCTGACAGTTCAGTGGCTTGCTGTCTTTAGGACGAGACTTGCAGGGCCGATCTGATCGGTTCAATTGTAGGCTGCCGCGCGCGCCTTGTGCGGACCAACTCTGGCGATTTGATCCATGAAGGCAGCCTTGCTCCCCGATCGCGGCGTGGTCAAAGTAGCGGGCGAGGACGCTCGTCGCTTTTTGCACGGGCTTGTCACCGCCGACGTCGATGCGCTCGAGCCCGGACAAGCCCGTTTCGCCGCGCTGCTGACGCCACAAGGCAAGATCATCGCCGATTTCATCGTCGCAGAGGCCGAGGCGGCCGATGGCGGCGGCTTCTTCCTCGATTGTCCGCGTGCGCTTGCGCCGGCTTTGGTCGAGAAGCTAACCTTCTATCGCCTGCGCGCTAAGCTCGGCATCGAGGACCTTTCGGCCAAACTCGCCGTGATGGCGGCCTGGGAAGGAATGGGCGCTACCGAATGCGGCCTGGCTTATCCCGACCCGCGGCTGCCCGCGCTGGGTCTACGCTGCATTCTTTCGCCGGACTTGCTCGCTGAAGCGACAACAGAGCTTGGCGCAACGCTGGTCGAGGCTGCCGCCTACGATGCCCACCGAATCTCGCTTGGCGTGCCGCATGGCGGATTAGATTTCATCTATGGCGACGCTTTTCCGCACGAAGCGGACATGGACCAATTCGGGGGCGTGGATTTCGATAAGGGTTGCTACATCGGCCAGGAGGTGGTCTCACGGGTCGAGCATCGCGGCATCGCGCGCACACGCATCGTGCCGGTGGCCTATGATGGCTTTGCACCGGAAGCGGGAACGCCGGTTGTGGCCGGCGACAAGGCTGTCGGTACGCTCGGCTCGACCGCTGGCGGGCGCGGACTGGCGATGCTGCGGCTCGATCGGGTGGAGGACGCGCTAGCCGCGCACAAGTCGCTCACCGCCGGCGGCGTGCCGCTGCGTATCGCCAAGCCGGCATGGGCACGTTTTGCTGTTCCGGGGGAAGCAAAGGCGGCGGAATGAGCACCCTTGCCCAGGCTGACGGACTTCCCCGCTGCCCCTGGCCGCGCGAGGATGCCCTTTACATCGCCTATCACGATCGGGAATGGGGCGTGCCGGAATATGACGATCGCGCGCTTTATGAGAAGCTCATGCTCGATGGGTTTCAGGCCGGGCTTTCCTGGATCACTATTCTGCGCAAGCGGGAGAACTTTCGCCGCGCCTTTGACGGCTTCGCCCCGGAAAAAATTGCGCGCTACCGTCCCGCGAAAATCGAGAAGCTGATGCAGGACGCCGGTATCGTTCGCAACCGCGCCAAGATCGAGGGCGCTGTCGTTTCCGCGCGAGCTTGGCTGGAAATAATGGAAAAGGGCCCCGGATTTTCCGCACTGCTTTGGGATTTGGCGGGAGGCACGCCGAAGGTCAATCGCTTCCGCAGCATCAAGCAAGTCCCGGCTGAAACCGAAGTGTCGCGCGGGATGTCAAAAGAATTGGCCCGGCGGGGATTTAAATTCTGCGGGCCGACTATCGTTTATGCCTTCATGCAGGCCGTCGGCATGGTCAACGACCATCTCGTCAAATGTCATCGCCACGATGCCTGCGCGAAGCTCACGAAATAAAGCTGCCGTGTCGCAAAAGAAAAAAACCGCTTCGGCACCGCTCTCCCGCAAGACAGCAGCAGAAAGCGCTTCGCCCCGCGCATGGCAGCGCATGTTATCGGGGCGGCGACTCGACCTGCTTGACCCTTCGCCACTCGACGTGGAGATCGAGGACATCGCCCACGGACTGGCACGCGTAGCGCGCTGGAACGGCCAGACCAAAGGCGCGCATATCTTTTCGGTCGCGCAGCATACTTTGCTGGTGGAAGCGGTCGCGCGCGCGCGCACACCGCGCCTGGATTCTCCGCGGCGCCTTGCGATCATGCTGCATGACGCGCCAGAATACGTAATCGGCGACATGATCTCGCCGTTCAAAGCGGTGATCGGCGACTCCTACAAGGCCGTGGAGAAGCGCCTGTTGGCCGCGATCCACCTGCGTTTCGGGCTTCCCCCAGTGTTACCGCAGGAAGTCGAAATGCTGATCAAGATGGCCGACCACGGCGCCGCATATTTTGAGGCCACGCGACTTGCCGGCTTCGATGCTGCCGAAGCACGCCGCTTCTTCGGCAGGCCGCCGAGCTTTTCGCCGGCGTTGGAACGGGATTATCTTAGCCCCTGGCCAGCCGACGTCGCCGAGGATCGCTATCGTGAGCGCCTGACCAGACTCACGCGCGAGTAACTGCGCGCCACAGATATGACAAAACGCAGCGTTAGAAGA
>JAXDOO010000341.1:0-12310 GCA_034668865.1 Alphaproteobacteria bacterium | reverse complement strand
GCGATATACATAATCGGACGCGACGCCTGCCTTCGCGCTGAACTTCAGCCCCTCGTTTTCGTCCTTGGACGCCTCCTGCGATGTCGCCTCGGGAGGGGCGAACCCCCGGCCGCCGAGGTCGATCGTTTTGTTAGATGCGACCTGCGGAGGCTGCGGAAGGGTCTGGGCCTGTGCGAAAGCGATCCAGCTGGTGCACCAAACAAGCGCTATAGGATAATACCAAGCCTTTTGCTGCTCACGGTCAGTCCTCTTAGTCGGGTTGCGCCGGAAGTTGTGCCGGATCTCTGCCAATAAAAGTTTCATTGCAGACACTCGTATAAAAAGCACTCAGCCACCCAGTGCTATCGCAATCCCCACGAGTGCGCAGCCGACGCCTACCATCAGCAGGCCGCCGGTCCATGGTTGACGTCCTATGCACTTTGCGAACGCATAGCCGCACAGGAACAGCATCGCGATGGCGATCGCGTTGGAGATACGCAAGCCGAGGTGGACATCGTTGATGAACAGAAAAGGTATAACGACCGGAAAGGTAGACAGGAAAACCCACAGGCAGATGGCCAGGGCGCTCAGCGCATCGTTCTTGGTCAGCCCGGCCGGCACCGGAGCGTCCGGAAGCTGGCGCAATTTTTGTCGCATCGCTTCCAGCTCTGTATCCGATACGACGGCCGCCAGCGGCTCCGGCAAGTTCTGTTTGATCAGCCCCCTGGCGTAGTCGGCATCGGCCGCATGCCGCGCCGCGCGAACCATCAAGAAATTGCGTCCCCGCTCGTCGAGGGTGCCCATCAGATAGATGCCAGCGTCGATGATACCCCACGCCAGATTGCATCCGAGCGCGCCTATGATCATCGTCTTGATGTCGGCGCGACCGGCGGTGAGTACGCTCAGCGTGCCGGTACTGGTCAGGACCATAATGAGTCCGAACAAAACCTCGGAAATTCGGTCGACCGGATCGAGCAACCGGTTAATCGGCTTTTTCGCCTGATTCAGGGTGAGCCCGATGGCATGCAAAGGATGACCCCCGGCTTTTAGCCTTGATGCCGTCGATCATATCCCGTGTCAGGGCGGCGAGCCATTGGCTCGATGGACAAGTATCAATCTTTGTCCTGGCTCCGGGGCGGAGACGTAAATCTTGGTCGAAGCCGGCCGGCGTGGCCCATCCATTTGGCCCGCACACATCTAAGATCTACGAAAGCCGACCCGGAGCGGGCTGCCAGCGGAATGCTTCGGGGCGATAGGGTCCGAGCGGGTAGCGCAGGCCATGCCAGAATTGCTCGCAGACGCTGGGAAGATAGGATTGCAGCCGCATCCCATTTTTCTTCCTGGGAATGCTCACGAAGGTGATGTCCGACCGCATCGCGGCGAAACGGGCCTGCTCGTGGCGCTGCCGCGGGGTTGGCATGGACAGCCTCTCCAGCGTAACGGCAATGAGAGATGTGCCAGTCCAGAATACGACGTCGAAACGGATGAAGCGCTCCGCCCCCGTCTCCTTCCTCTCCTCCTCGGTCAGTTCCAGATGGGCATTCGGCAAGGGAAGAAACGCGGAAAAGAACCAGTCGGCGGTGTCGTAGAGCGCCGCGTCCCATGACGCGCCTCCTGGCAGGTCGTTGGCATGGTCCCTGATTTCGGCCTCCACGACATCGAGATAGCTGGTGAGGAAATCTTGCAGCGGTCGATCGAAGATCGATGCCTTTTTTTGAATCCGACTGCGGCAATAATTCTTGAGCGCCGCGTGTGTGCGCAGTGTCGCCATCACCGCCGCCGGCAAACTCATCCAACCGGCGCTGTTCAGGCGTAGCGCGGGACTATCCGATGCGAAGGATGCGGCAGAGGGCGAGAGAATCGGCCCGTCTTGCGGCAATGCGGCGGGCTGCATCGACAGCACGCGCGCGGGATTCTCAACGATTCCGAAGGCGATGTGATAGCGAAGGATCGTCACGTTGCCATTCCATCGCCGCCCGTCCGTAAGCCGGACAATCAGATATTCGCCTCGAAGACGTAGAGGCCGCCGCTCCAGCGATCACCGGCATAGATGACGCCGCGTTCGTCGACATAAATTTCGTTCATCTGCGCCGTGGCCACGCGCGAGTTTTCCGGCATCGGCGGAATGAAGCAGGCCACTTCCTCCGGCCGGTACGGATTCTTGATGTCGAATACGCGCACGCCGGCGTTGAAAAACACGCCGAAGATGTAATCTTCGCTGCGGAACGAAGGGCCGGGACGATTTTCATGAATATTGTGCGATCCGAAGCGTCCGCCCTTGTGTCCGAATTCTTCCACCGGCGGTAATGGAAGCGTGCTGATGGGGACAAGATTATCCTCCTTGCGCGCGTCAACCACCCAGGTGAGCTTCGGCCAGTCTTCGCCCTCGTCCTGCACGCATTCGTCGGTGACGACCAGCAGGCCGCGATCGAGCAGCGGCATCACCGTATGCGTAAAGCCGGGGTACGGCGGATGCGGATTCCAGGTGCCGATGACCTTTGGCGTCGATTTGTCGGAGATGTCCATGATAAAGGCGCCGCCGTCGATGTAGCCGAGATAGGCACGGTCGGGACGCTCGGGATAAACGTTCGAATTGTGGAGCCGGAAGGCATCGGGACCGCGAATGTCATCCATGGGCATCGGCCGCACGCGTTTCGGCGGGGCCGCCGCGTCGCCCTTGCGTGTGCCAGGATACCACCAGCGCCCGGCCTCGACCGGATGCGACGGATTGCGCACGTCGATGATGCGATAGAACTGGTCGTCCCGAAAATGCGTCGGCTCGAAATCCGCCGCGCCACCAGAGCAATGAATAAACTCCCCGTCGACGAACCACAGGCAATGCATGCCGCGCGAATGCGGACCGGAGGCATCGAAAAACGAGATCGACGTTGGCGTCTCCGGTCTGCTGACGTCGAAGAGCTCGACGCCCGCGGGCTTACCGCCGGGCTTAGCCACCTGATAGGCGACGGCGAGAATATCGCCCGAAACCTCCAGCGAATTCGAGCGCATGTCGTTGTGCGGGAGCGCGGTCTGGCAGATAACGCGCGGTGTGCGCGGATCGCTGACATCGACCGCGGTGAAATTCTTTGGCGCCCATTCATGCGCGATCCAGAGAATCCGGCGCCCATCCTTCGCGATCTGAAGGCTCATTCCCTCCCCGACGCCGCCGAAGCCGCGCATGGTGTCATGGGACAAGAGCTTCATATGCTTCGCGACGGCACCTTGCATGGCGCGGCTCTCTTTTCCGTTGTTCGCGGCTTTCGATCCGTCAGGACCGGCGCGCGCTAAAGACCGATGCGGCTTTTCTCAGGCTTTGGGAAAAACGTCAAATTACTGCATAAAATATACAAAACTTGACCACGCCGGGGATTTTTGTGAACGTCCTGCAAGTCGAGAGCACGGAAGCCGCGACATAGCGCGGCACGCGATGCGGGCTGCGCCCCGATCGCCGCAGGCGGCGCGAGATGACGCGGATGCAATTCCACAGCGGCAACCATGCTTCCGGCGTTCCTGTTTTCCTCATCACCGGATTTCTCGGGAGCGGAAAGACGACGCTGCTGCGCAGCGTCATCAGCCAGCCAGGGATGGCGAACAGCGCGCTGATCATCAACGAGTTCGGCGAAGTCGGGCTCGATCATTTGCTGGTCGAATCGTCGTTCGACAATATCCTGATGCTCGACAATGGCTGCGTGTGCTGTTCGATCCGTGGCGATCTGGTCGACACCATTGGCGACCTGTTCGCAAAGCAGGCGACGGGCGAGATTCCCGCATTCTCTCGCATCCTGATCGAGACCACGGGGCTGGCCGACCCCAGCCCCATCGTGCGCGATCTTACCGAAGCGATGAGCCTGCGCGGGCGTTGCAGCCTTCGCCGCGTCGTTGTCACCATCGACGGCGTGCTCGGGCCGGTCCAGCTGCGCGACACGCCCGAAGTCAGCGCACAGATCGCGCAGGCGGATCTTTGTCTCATCACCAAAGCCGATATCGCCGGCCGCAACGACGTCAATGTTCTTCTCGCTGACCTGCGCTCCATCAGCCCCGCGCTGGAAATCCGCACCGTGTCGCATGGAGACATCGATGCGGCTATCCTGTTTGCGGAAGAAGACGCGTTGCACGCGCAGCCGCGCGCGGCCGCACCGCATCACGGCCATCATACGCATTCTCACGATGAGGATATCCACGACTCATCAGCGCATTCCCACCACTCCGGGGTCGAAAGCTGGTCGCTGCGGCTCGATCGGCCGCTGCCGTGGGCGCGTCTGCGCGACTGGTTGGCGATGGTGTATTCGCTGCGTGCGCCGCACATCCTGCGCATGAAGGCCGTGTTCTGGCTCGCCGAAAGTGACAAGCCGGTTGTCATGCATGGCGTCGCGGGGCTGGTGAGCACTCCGACGACGCTTGACCGCTGGCCGGGCGGCGTGCGGGAAAGCCGCATCGTCTTCATCACGAAGGGCCTAAGCGTGGCGCATCTCGAGGCGAGTTTCGCGTCGGACGTTCTTGCCGAGCCGGTCTTGTCATGACCGCGCTCAGTGTCGCGTCCAGCTGTTTTGTCCGGGTATGGTAGCGATGAAGGAAAAAGACGATCTGAAGGTCGCGGGCGACACGCTCGTCGGTTTCATCGCAGACGCGCTGACCAAAGGCGGCCTGCGGCGCGACGATGCGCGTGACGTCGGTGAATTGATGATTGCCGCCGACCTCCTCGGCGGTGACGGCCACGGCATCTTCCGGCTGCCGCGCTATCTCGACCGTTTGAAGGCCGGCGGCTTCAATGTAAATCCCAAGATCCGCGTGCATCGCCGGAAGGGCGCGACGGGGCTCCTCGATGGCGACAACGCCATGGGGCATCTCGTCATGAAGCGCGCGGCTGCACTGGCTATGGAGATCGCGTCGGAAAACGGCATCGGGTGGGTCGGCGCGCATCACAGCAATCATGCCGGCGTCGCCGGCGTTTATGCCATGATGCCGCTCAAGAAGGACATGATCGGTATCTATGTCGCTGTCGGCAACGCCAATCACATGGCGCCATGGGGCGGCACCGAATTGCTGCTCAGCACCAATCCGATTGCGGTCGCGGTTCCTGGTGCGACGCAGCCGGTGTTGCTCGACATGGCGACGACAAACGTCGCCTATGGCAAGGTTAAGCTGGCGGCGCAGCGCGGTGAGACCATGCCCGAGGGCTGGATGATCGACGCCGACGGCGCCCCGATCACCGATCCCACCAAGGGTTCTGGCGGCTCGTTGCTGCCGATCGGCGGACCCAAAGGCTACGGCCTCGCGCTCATCTTCGGGCTCCTTGCCGGGACGCTGAACACCGCGGCGTTCGGCCGCGATGTGATCGACTTCAATGCCGACGACAAGAGCACGACCAACACCGGGCAGTTCGTCGTTGCGCTCGACGTGAAAGCGTTCTGTGACGTCACCTTCTTCAAGAACCGCGTCGATGCGGTGCGCGCGGAGATGAAATCATCGCCGCTGCGTCCAGGCTTCGACGAAATCCGGCTGCCCGGCGAACGGGCTCTGGCTGCGCATAAGAAGCGGTCGGCGGAAGGCATTCCGTTGCCGGCGCCGCTGTTAAAGGCACTCGACAAGGTCGCGAGCGACCTCGGCATCGTGCCGATCGCCGCGCGCATCGCCTGATAGAATTGGAGACACCGGATGAGCCAGAAGGCAGCACGGGTTTTTCGACAGCCGGACATCAAGGTGTTCGACCGCGGCAATGGTGTGCAGACGCGCCTCTTCTGCAACGAGACCCGCTGCGGCGCCAAAGTAACGACAGGCACGACGACGCTGCCGGCCGGCGCCAGCGTGGCGCTGCATTATCACAATTGCGATGAGCAGATCGTCATCCTCTCGGGCCGCGCCGACGTCGAATACGGCGGCGAACGTCGTCCCATCGGTACGATGGAGGTCGCCTACATTCCCGAAGGCGACGTGCATTGCTTCCACAATACCGGCGATGAACCGCTGGTGATGCTCTTTGTCTACGATGCCGGCGAGGTTACGCGTACTTTTGCTGCAACCGGCGAGACCGTGAGGCATCTGGCGGACGGCGACTTGGCGCAGCCGAAAAACTGAACCCCAACGGATTGATTGAACAACCAACCATCAGAGCTAGAAACCGCTAATAACGTCGGAGGACGCTATGAGGACATCTCTCTTTGCTATCACGGCGCTCACGTTGGGCTTCGCCGGGCCCGCAACGGCGCAGGACAGCGTCGCGCAGTTCTATCAAGGCAAAACCGTCCGCATGATCGTCGGCGTCGCGGTCGGATCGGGCTACGACATCAATGCCCGCGCCCTCGCCCGCCATCTCAGCGAACACATTCCCGGCAAGCCTACGATCATCGTACAGAACCAGCCCGGCGCCGGGAGCATCACGATGACGAACCAGCTTTACAATACGGGTCCGTTTGACGGCACCGTGATCGGCGCGGCGTTCGGCGGCATGCCCACGGCGCCGTTGCTCACGCCGGAAGGCGTGAAGTTCGATCCCAACAAACTCAATTGGCTGGGCAGCACAAACCGCGAGACGCATGTCACTTATCTGTGGAATACCGCGCCCGCCAACAGTCTGGAAGACATCAAGAAGCAGCAGATCGTCGTCGGGGCGCAGGCGCCGGGCACGACGCAGTATGATTTTCCGGTGATGGCGAATGCGATCTTCGGAACGAAGTTCAAGATCGTCAAAGGCTATGGCGGAACGCCGCAAATTCATCTGGCGATGGAGCGCGGCGAGGTCGAAGGCAACGGCGCATCGGCATTGACGACGCTTAAGGCGCTCAATGCCGACTGGATCAAGGACAAGAAGGTCAAGATCATCGCCCAGTGGGCGCTGCGCCCGAATCCGGAGCTTCCCAACGTGCCCAGCGTTCTCGATCTTGCAAAGAACGACAAGGACAAGGCTGCGCTCCTGCTCGTGCTCGCGCGTCTCGACTTCGGCCGGCCTTTCTTTCTGCCGCCGAACGTACCGGCGGACCGCGTCGAGGCCTTGCGCAAGGCGTTCGACGACACGATGAAGGATCCTGCTTTCCTTGCCGAAGCCGAAAAGCTCAAGCTCGATATCGATCCGCTCAACGGCAAACAAGTGTCCGAACTCGTCGCTCATGTCCTGGCAACGCCGAAAGATGTCGTCGAGCGCGTGCGCGATATTTTCGAGAAGACGGACTAGCCTGGGGTCGGTTCGCTCAAACCGAGTCTGCTTTAGACGACTGCCGTCGCTGCAACAGAATTGCGGCCTCCACGCGATTGCGCAAGTGCAGCTTCTGAAGAATATTCGTCACATAGTGTTTGACCGTCTTCTCTTTCAAAGAGAGCTCGGTTCCGATTTCCTTATTACTTAAGCCTTGCCCCAACAGTCGCAAAATTTGTTCTTCCCGCGCAGTAAGCGTCCCCAGGATATTTTCGCCTGATGGTGTTTTCGATGCTCCAAAATCGGAGAGCAGCTTCGCGGCGAGCCCGGGGGATACATATGATCCGCCGTCCTGCACCGTGCGAACGATCGCGACCAATTGTGGTCCGCTGACACCCTTTAGAACATAACCGCGCGCACCAAGTTTCAATGCAGCGGTTACGGCGTCATGGTCGTCTCGCACCGTCAGGGTAATGACTTTAACTGCAGGGCATACTTCCGCAATTTGCGCAATCGCGGCAAGTCCAGACCCTGGCATGTTCATGTCGAGCAGGATGATATCTGGCAAAAGTTGCTGTGCGATTTCGACTGCCTGGTCAGCACTGGCACCTTCACCGACGACCTCGATATCCGGTTGATCCAAAAGAGTACGGACAACCCCCTCGCGCAACATCGGGTGGTCGTCGACAACGGCAACTCGTATTTTCTCAGACATTAGCAACTTGCGGCTTGGGCTCTAGGGGCAAGCTTGCCCTAAGACAGGTCCCACGGCCACCCTCCGCGGATGCAACCTTGAAGCTACCGCCCATACTTTCTATCCGCTCGCGCAGTCCAAGAAGCCCGAGGCGGTCGCCTTCGGTTTGTTTGTCGAAATCAAAACCAGGTCCTGAATCGCTCACTTCGATGACCATCACCCCTCGCTCGCGGTGCGCGCGGACGCGTTGCCCCTGGGCGCCGGCATGTCGGGTGGCATTGCTGAGCGCCTCTTGCACGAAACGAAAGGCAGTGGCCTTCATAGCGTGGATATCACAGGCGCCGAGATCGGATGCAATTTGAGCCTCAACGTGCGTGTCCGTTCGCCGCGTGTGGGTGCGTACCGCAAGATCGAGCGCTTCAGCCATCGACAGACGATCGAGCGCCGGTAGCGACAGGCCGAAGGAGATGTTTCGGATCTCGTTGAGCGCCTCGGTAAGTGCGGTACGAAGCACGTCCACTTCGGACTTGTCGGGCGACGGGTTCCGCTTGTCCAAGGCTTTGGGCTTCAGGCGTAAGGCATCAAGTCGAAGCAGCGCCAATCCCAGGAGCTGCGCCGGCCCGTCATGTAGTTCCGAGCCAATACGGCGCAGGTAACGCTCGTTGATTTCGGCGGTGCGCTGAGAGGCGCGCTCGACGCGCCCTCGCAAAATCTCGTTCTGAGAAACACTGGCGGCCAGCTCTGATATCCGTCCCAGAAGGGCTCGGCGCTGCTGTTCAATGATCCGATTGCCGCGACCGACAATACCGAACAACGCGAACACCGCACCGAGCGCGACCCCGCCGATAATGATCCAACTCTCTACTTTGGCATAGAAGATATCATGCTCAAGTTGATCAGCGCGTTCGTAAAACTCAACCACCGCGATGATGCGGTCGGCGTCCTCCTGCCGGATTGGCACATATATCTCAAGAAGCGGAAGCCCCCGGGCGCGTTCCGCCTGGTTTTCCTCCTCATGGAGGTCATCAAATCCGGCCGCAACTTTCCCCGCCCAAGCATCCCGGAGCTTGGGCGTCGGCGGAAACGCCTTGCCAATGAGTTCGCGATTGCTCGCATAACCAATTATGCCCCCTTGGCCCCAAATCTTGAAGGAAACGACTCTCTGTCCGAGGGCAGTCCGGGCGATCAAATTGTCCAGCGCCTCCTGTCTATACCCTGGCAAGATTTCGCTGTGAGCCAATTCTTGCACCAGCGGCGCAACGAAGCTTTCGAGATAGAGCGCGGTGGCAATCGCCGTGTTCTGCGTCACATCTCTTTCAATACGGCTGGCCACCCAAAGTCCCACAATCGACATGCCGATGAGAAACACGGCGGCACTCATGAGCAAGAACTGCCGAAGCAGGCTCATGTCCCTCCAAAGGGTTGATAGTGAAAAGCGGTTGGACATCACGTCGGCAGGCGATCCAGGCGCGGCTAATGTTCCCGCGCTTTCGCCTTCCTCCTTAACAGATTCAGCGCGGAGGAATCGTATCCACCGCGCTGAAACCTGATGAACTTCTTGCGCTGACTACTGTAGCCTGCAGCCGAGCACATTATTCCCATTTATCGCAACCACCACCCTTGTACCACGCTCAACTGACGGAAAGTTGCGAGGAAATGGCTTGGCGTGATCACCAGGCCCTGCCGTCGTGTCAAGATTGAGATCCCCGACGAGGTCGCCGCCCACTACTGGCTTCAATCGTACCGCACCCACCAGGATCGCATCGACCTTGACAGTCATCCGGTCGCCGCCCTTGAAGGCGCCGCCGGGGGCAGCTTCAAATTCAGTGCTGAATTTGTTGCGCGCGCGACGCTCTTCATACCGGGCCTGCATCGAAATGTCGCCCTGGCCGTCGGCATTGCACTCCAGTCTAAGTCCGCTGGCGGCATTCGCCGGGCCACCACCGATCGCAGAAGTAGCGGTCACCAAACACAGCGTTGCTAGAAATAGCGAAAATCTGTTCAGGTTGCTCACGGTCCGTCTCCTTTGTTGACTTCCTTCCCGGTATGCGCCGGATAGCTTCAAAGGGGTACGGGCCAAGGTCTGACGAATTTGGGGGCCAGAGGTCCAATCGACAAATCACGGAATTGCCTCATTCCGCGTCACGGACGGCGCAGGCTGACAGTCTAGCCGTGTGAGGATGCTGAGCTGCTGGTCATCAACTTCAGCCAACAAGCGCCGTCCTCATGGCAATCGCGGCAAGCAGACTACGGTTCTGGATGTGGCTCATTGTGCCGCCACCGCGCGGGCTGCTCTACCAACCCAAGATTTTGGCTGTCTTTTCCAAAGTTGACTTCGGAGTCTCCGCCGCCTTTTTCACCAAGGCCGCGATCTCTGCGCCGGTTTTGGGACGGATATCGAGTTGTAGCTTCTTTGCATCGGCCAAAAGCTCAGGATCCGCCAGCGCTTTGGCATAAGCGTTGCGCAGGATTTCCAATCGGTCGGCCGGGACCTCAGGGGCGACCCAGTGATTGTACCCGATGGCGATCGGCATGGTGACAACCGCCGCCATCTGACGCTCTTCATCCGTCTTTGCGAGCTCCGTCAGCAGCGGAACGTTCTTGAGATCGCCTTCCTTCTCGACTCCGGTCTGAGCGATGATATTCACCTTATACTCTCGCAGCCAATCCGCCCGGGTGCTCACCAAGGTCGAATACGCCCCGCCCCCTCGTCCGGCGACTTCACCGCGCTCGATCGCGAGGTTGCTTTCGTTGGTGCCCTCATATCCGTTGATCACTTTGAATTTCGTTCCGACCATCGCGTTCAGGATCGCCGGATAAATATTGGCATCGGAGATGACGCCGCTGCCCGCGAGCGGAACTTCCCGCTGCTTGGCATCGTCCAGCGTCCTGATACCGGATGTGTGCCAGACATAGACGACGTTGTTAGAGGAGGCCATGCTCCCGAGCCACTGGATCTTTGCAGAATCGTATTCTCCAACACTCCCTCCGAGGAGATGGAACATCGGCGCGAACTGATTGACGGCAGCAATGACCGTGCCGTTCTTTGGCGCCGCCGAATAGACATAGTTCGCCGCGCGAACGCCTCCCGCTCCGGCCATATTCTGTACAACAACAGTTGGATGACCTGGGATATGCTTGCCAAGATGTTGAGCAAGCAATCGGGCATAGAGATCGTACCCGCCACCTGGGCCGAACCCGACGATGATGTTGATCGTATTTCCTGCGTAGAAGTTTTTGTCGTCTGCCACCGAAGGCGCGGACATCAGAGCCGTGGCGCCGGCGATACCAAGACACAGCAGCCAGTTCATTGCGCGCATCAAAGGTTTCATCTGACATTCCTCAGATAAACTCTGGAACGACAACAGATAACAAACGGCGGGGTCCTACGCCATATGGGATGCGAATGCGAATCGTTCACTGTCTAGGTGATGAACTTCCGTTGCCGCATGGAGCAAATCAGCAAGCTCACAGTTGTGAAGTGCGCGTCGTGTTCGAGTCCGGCCAGCGGCGCCCATCGAAAATTAGTGAGACGAAGCGCGCGGCTATTGACACACCGCGCGGGTGACGAAGGATTGCACTTCGCAGTCGCCCGGCTCCGGCGAGCGACCGGAGAGCCAGACCCGCGCGGGACATTTTTGCGCCGACTGGATGTCCAGGCTGGCGCCCGAGCCAAAGCCTTTCGCTTGGCAGACGCTTACCGCTGCTTGCCGGCAATCGGGCGCGCCGTTGGCGGCGATCGTGCAGCGTGCGCGCGCCTCCACCACCCGGGCACTCGGCAGCCGGGCAACGGCGTTTGCAGCGTCCTTAGCCGCATCGGTGGCTTGCCTGGCGGCGCCCGCGGCTTCTTTCGCAGCGCCGCTGGCCCGCTCACCCCAGCCGCCGAGCGTGTCACGCGCGCCTTGCGCGTTGCTGCCAAGGCGGTCGTAGGACTCCTTGAACCAGCGTCCGACCCTGTCGAGCATGCCAGGCTGATAAGCCGGCGCCGTCTCGCGGGCGGACGGATTGGCGGGGGGCCTGGTCTCCTGCGCCGCTGCGGCCAGGCTGAAGAGCAGCAGCATCGAGCCGGCGAGCGCGAGTAGTGCGCGCCGTGGCAACCCGACCGGAAGAAAATGCTGTCCCACCGCTGGTCATTGGCGCTCCGGGTCCAGGCCGAAGGTCAGTCGATTCCGTGGCGAATTTGGGACGTCGCGTGCCCTAGAATAGGTACGTCGCAGCGATGATCCCAGCGACCAGAACGACCGCGCCAATCGTCACCCAGAAGCCGAGCCGTTTCTCCAGGATCTCGCGCGCCTGCGGCCCATAGCGGTGGAGCAGGAAGGCCAAGAGATAAAAGCGCATGCCGCGCGCGACGACGGACAACAGGATGAAAGGCACGAGCGGATAGGCGGCGAAGCCCGAGGCGATGGTGACGATCTTGTAGGGGATCGGCGTCATGCCCTTCAACAAGATGATCCACGCGCCCCATTCGGCATAAGCCTCGCGGAAAGCCTCGATCTTGTCGCCAT
>JAXDOO010000340.1:0-3941 GCA_034668865.1 Alphaproteobacteria bacterium | reverse complement strand
AACTGGTCCTTGTCGATCAGGCCGAGCTCTTCGCCGACTTTCGTGCGCGCCGGCCCCGCGAATTTCACAAAATTCTTCGGGTTCCCGGCGACGAAGAATGCGGCATCGCCCACGCCGAGACCGAGCTGGGCGGCGATCTGCTTGGTGCGTTCCGGCCCAATATTTTTAGCCAGTGGACCGGCACCGCTTTCGTCGCCCTCGCGCCAGAAAATATAGCCGAGCCCCGGCTGCCCTTCGCCCTGCGCCCAGGAATTCATCCGGTCGCAGAAAGCACGGTTGCCGCCATTCGGCGCGGGGATCGCCCAGACCTCGACCGCCTGATCGGCGGCCAGCATGTTGGCGAAGATCTTGAAGCCCGAGCCGCGAAAGGCCTCGCTGACATTCTGCATTTTGATCGGGTTGCGCAGGTCCGGCTTGTCTGTGCCGTATTCGCGTAGCGCGCTGGCATAGGGAATCAGCGGGAATTTCGGCGTCACCGGCTTGCCGTCGCCAAATTCCTCGAACACGCCGCGCAGCACCGGTTCCACCGCATTGAAGACGTCTTCCTGGGTCACGAAGCTCATCTCGATATCGAGCTGATAGAACTCGCCCGGCGAGCGGTCGGCGCGCGCGTCCTCGTCGCGAAAGCAAGGCGCGATCTGGAAATAGCGGTCAAAGCCCGCGATCATGATGAGCTGCTTGAACTGCTGCGGCGCCTGCGGCAGCGCATAGAATTTGCCGGGATGGATGCGCGAGGGCACCAGATAATCGCGCGCGCCTTCCGGCGAGGAAGCGGTCAGGATCGGCGTCTGGAATTCGAAGAAGCCCTGCTCCTTCATCCGCCGCCGCAGCGAGTCGATGACGGCGCCGCGCTTCATGATATTGCTGTGCAAGCGCTCACGCCGCAGGTCGAGGAAGCGGTATTTCAGCCGCAGCTCTTCGGGATATTCCTGCTCGCCGAAAACCGGCACCGGCAGTTCCGCCGCCGCGCCGAGCACCTCGATTTGCTTGATGAAGACCTCGACCATGCCGGTGGGCAAGTCGGGATTTTCGGTACCGGCAGGACGGTTGCGAACGAGGCCGTCGATCCGCACCACCCATTCCGCGCGCAGCTTTTCGGCATCCTTGAAGGCCGGACTGTCCGGGTCGGCGACCACTTGCGTCACTCCGTAATGGTCGCGCAGGTCAATGAACAGCAGGCCGCCATGATCGCGAATGCGGTGGCACCAACCGGCCAGACGCGCATCCTTGCCCACATCGCTTTCGCGAAGCGCGCCGCAGGTATGGGTGCGGTAGCGATGCATGGATGATCCTGGAAAGGTGAGGTTGCTCGGGCATTGAAAGTGGCGGGAGAAGCACATTTATGGCGTTGTTTGTCAAGGCAAAGGCCGCTTTGCCCGGGCGGAAAGCTGAGCTATCTAGGCGCTATGCAGCCGATCACGACAACCGAGGAACTGGCGGCGGCCTGCGCCCGCCTCGCCTGTTATCCCTTCATCACCGTCGATACCGAATTCCTGCGCGAGACCACCTATTATCCCATCCTCTGCGTCATCCAGATGGCCGGCGCGGATGAGGCGGTAGTAATCGACGCGATCGCTCCCGGCATCGACCTCGCCCCCTTCTTCGATTTGATGAACGACGAGAAGGTGCTGAAGGTTTTCCATGCGGCGCGCCAAGACATCGAGATCTGCTGGCACCGCGCAGGAAAGCTTCCGCATCCGATCTTCGACACCCAGGTCGCTGCCATGGTGCTCGGTTACGGCGATTCGATCTCCTATGACCAACTCGTGCAGCGGATTACCGGCGACGTGCTCGACAAATCGAGCCGCTTCACGGACTGGACGCGTCGGCCGATGAGTGAGGCCCAGCTGAATTATGCCGTGTCCGACGTCACGCATCTGCGGGAAGTCTATCGCGCGCTCTCGGCCGACCTGGAAAAGCGCGGGCGCACCGAGTGGGTCAGCGCCGAGATGGATGTGCTGACCTCGCCCGATACCTATCGCGCCGACCCGGAAAATGCGTGGCAAAGGCTAAAAAGCCGAGTGCGGAAACCAAAAGAGCTTGCCGTGCTGATGGAAATTGCCGCCTGGCGCGAGCGCGAAGCGCAAAGCCGCGATATTCCGCGCGGCCGCGTACTGAAGGATGACGTTCTGGGCGACATCGCCATACAGGCACCAACGACGGTGGAACGGCTCAGCCATCTGCGCTCGCTGCCGAAAGGTTTCGAACGCTCGAAATGGGGAGACGCCATAGTCGAAGCGGTCAATCGCGCCATCGCGCGCGACCCGAAAACACTGCCGCGGCTCGAGCGTTCGCGCGGCGTTGCCAACGGAGGCGCGACGGTCGAACTGCTGAAAGTGCTGCTGCGCATGACCGCCGAACGCCATGCGGTCGCTGCCAAAGTAATCGCCACGGTCGATGACCTCGAGACAATCGCGGGCGACGACGATGCGGACGTACCGGCGCTCAGGGGCTGGCGACGCGAAATATTTGGCAACAAGGCGCTCGCCTTGAAGCGGGGCGAATTGGCGCTGGCGGTGGAAAAGGGCCGCGTGGTGCCGGTGGAACGCAATTAGGTTTCCGTTGCGGTCACATTTGAAACAAACTGTCCCGTCTGACTAACGCACTCTTCACGCCGTCGCGGTATCACGCGGCAACATCCCAGCCATTTTTCAGACCAGCCATTTTTCAGACGGAACTCTCGAAGCATGGTCAATGCCGAAACGAGCGTCATCCGTGCCACAGCCTTCGCCATCGTCGCCGCATTGACCTGCGGGAATGCCTTCGCTCAACCGACCAGTCGTCCGATCCCCGGCACTTCCTGTCCTAATTTTCCCGCCAATTCCTGGTGGCATGCGGATGTCAGTAAACTGCCGGTGCATGCGCGTAGCGCGCAATGGATGGCGCGTATGTCGCCGGGGGTAAAGCTGCATCCGGATTTTGGTCCTTCCTTTGGCGCGCAGCCGGCGCCCTACGGCATTCCAATCACGGTGGTGGCGGGCTCGCACGCCAAGGTGCCGGTGCAGTTCCAATATGCCAGCGAGAGCGACCGCGTCCCCTATCCGCTCGGCTCCGACACAAAAGTTGAGGGCGGCCAATGGACATCCGGCGACCGGCATACCGTCGTGGTCGACCGCGACACCTGCCGCCTCTACGAAACCTGGGCCACGCGGAAATTGCCGGGCAACAAGTGGGCGGCGGGCAGCGGCGCCACATGGAGCTTGAACAGCAACCAGTTGCGCCCCCGGGGCTGGACCTCTGCCGACGCGGCCGGCCTGCCGATCCTGCCTGGCCTGTTGCGTTACGACGAAGTTGCAGCACGCAATGTCGATCATGCCATCCGCTTCACCACCGACATCACCGACCAAAGTTTTCTGTGGCCGGCGAGGCATGAGGCGGGCTCCATTAATGACCAACGCTTTCCACCAATGGGCGCACGTTTCCGGCTTAAGGCCTCCTATGTAATCGCGGGATCGCTGCGGCCGGACACAAAGGCGGTCCTGCTGGCGATGAAAAAATACGGCTTGGTGCTCGCCGATAACGGCTCGCCCTGGTACTTCCAGGGCGCCGCCGATATTCGCTGGCCAACGGCGTTGCTGGACCAGTTGAAGCAGATACCTGCTTCCGCATTCGAAGCAGTGGATACCTCATCGCTGATGATCTCACCCCATAGCATGCAGGTGCGGCCGCAACCTTGAGCGCCCATCGGTGCGAAGCGTGTTAATTTGAAGTGCGCGCTGCATTCGACGATGGTCAAGGTGCGAATCAGCACCGCGGCTCCCGCCGCGGGCAGCGATCCTGATTGCGATTGTAAGCTTTGGCTAATTCCTCGCCGATGGGCACCGCGTCTACCTCCTTCCGGGCGTCATGGGCAGCGGCACCGGGCCATAAAAGAGTGGCCACCAGCCTTTCTGCACCAACAACAGCGTCATCGGCGAACGGCCTGACGGACAGGTGCATCG
>JAXDOO010000339.1:0-2675 GCA_034668865.1 Alphaproteobacteria bacterium | reverse complement strand
TGGACGGCAACGCCACCGACGTCGTCGGAACAATCGGATCGGTCGCGTATAGGTAGATCGGCGGACGCCACAGCCGACCCTCCCCTTCAGGGAGGGATAAAAAGAGCTACGCCGGCTTGCGGTCCGGCCGCACGTCCTGCGGCGGGCTTTTCGCTACAACGTAACGGCGCGCTCAAAGCGCGCCCATGCATTCACGCGGTACCCGTTACGCCAAAGCGAAAAGACGGACCCGTCACGGTTGCGCGACGTGCAACTGGGCGAGCGGTGGATGGACGCAATGAGCGTCGATGACTCTGTCTGTTCCCAAGCGGCATGCTCAATGTCGGATTGCTTCCCAAAAAGGAAATGGAGGTCGAGCTTTGCTGGGCCTCAACCGCTGGCTCACTGAAAAGGCGATTCCGGAAGCTGGCGGAAGATTCTTTTCGTTATTGTGCCTGCCATTCTCCGATCCGGACGCCTGCAAGCGCCTGTCGCGAGATGCGATGGCTCACATAATCCTCCCATCATCGTGGCAATGTGATTTGCAGAATCGGAAAGCCGAGGACGTCCGAACAGCAATCTTGCGCCGGCAGGGATCGCCCCCTCAGAGCGGCGGCATCAGGCCCTGGGCTTCCAGGAATTCCGTCAAGAGAGCGTCGAAGCCGGCGGGATCCTCGAGGCAGCATGCATGGCCAGTTCCGGGCAGCACCTTGTGAACGGCGCCGGGCACCAGACCTGCCGTGCGGCGGCCGGCCGGAAGCGAGTGGTCGAATTCGCCGTTGATGACCAGCACAGGAATCTTCATCGTCGCGAGTCGATCCGTGGTGCTGGTCGAGTTGCCCGCCCTGAACACCTGCGCGATGGCCTTGCCGTCGAGGCGAGCTTGGCGCTCGATATACCGGTTGAGCAGGTAGGCGCCGAGACGCGAGCTTGAAAATTCCGGCTGCACCAACTGCCGCATGTGCTTGAGGTGGTAGGTGTTCAGATCCCCGATGTAGCCCTCGATGCGGGTCTGATAGCGCTCGCTCGCTTCGCTATTGCCTCCGACCAGGAAAATGGCCTGGAACAGGTCCGGGTGGTCCAGCCCCAAAAGGATCGCGATGCCGGAGCCGACGCTACAGCCGCCAAGGATCGCGCGCTCGATCCCGAGTTCTCTCATCACGCCGACGACATCGTCGCACATGTCCTTGAGGGTGAACGGCGTCGTCTGCTTTGTCGAGCGGCCATAGCCCCTGATATCGACGCTGATGACCTTGAACCAGGTCGAGTAGTGGGAGACCTGGTAGGTCCATAACGTGTTGTCGAACGGATTGGCGTGCACAAGGATCATCGCGGGACCGTCGCCAGCGACTTCGTACCAGATGTCGACCTTGTTCGCGCGGCTATAGGGCATTGCCCGACACTTGCTAAGGTTTTCCGGGACCGTGACGGTACTTTACGTTGCGCCGCTTGGGCAATTTGCCGTCCATCGCCAAGGGTTCCGATCAAAGCAGAGAGGTTTTCAATTGCCAATACGAAAAGGCTCACACCCATGGTTAGCAATCTTAACCCAGACGCTGTTGTTCAACTGAAAGTTATAACGATACCGGCATTATCCACTCGCCCGCCCGAAAGCGTTTCGATGCTGAACGTGTCACGGGCTGTACGAGCAAGAGTACGAACAGAAAAGCACGCAGCGGAGGGCAACAAAACAATACTTCCGTCAAAGGATATTCCGACTGACGCCACCCCATAAGATATTGGAGCGATCGAAATCGCGGCGGTCGCCGGCCGAAGCCAACGTCACAGCGCAGAACCTCCAACGCATCTAGGGTGCTGCGCCGTTTCATCTGGTCGTCGGTTCTTGGGAATCTGCACTGCAAATTGCGTCTCCTAGATGGGAGTATCTACACAAAAAGAGATCCAAAGATGAAATTAAATACATAACGAGGTGTATTTGCTAGCTATGCAAATATTTTTTGCGGCCTAAGCAGATCCGCTTCATGTGCTTGCGCTTTATTAGCTGCTTGAACGAGGCTGTTAGAATTGCAGCTCGGCAGAATTGCGCGAACTTAAACTGGATAGATGTGTAATTAAACCTTGCTAGATGCGCTCGACTAGCCCTCCACGGCGCGGCGCTGCCGATGGATCTGTCAATGAAACGGGTCGGCCGCGCTTCCGTATCCGTCCTTGCCCGGGGTCTCCAACGCCTAAGTCCGCCATTTGCGTATGCCAGCGAATAACCCCGCGAGGAGACATCCTGCGAGAATGCCCCAAGTCAAGTCTTTCACCAGCGTGAAGCCAAGGGTTGCGAACAAGATCGAACCTGTGGACCACCGCTTGGACAACGCGGCGAATTCCTGCTTCTCGGCCATATTCCAGCACACGACCATCAGGACCCCCGCGAGAGTGGACAACGGAATCGCGCTGGTCAGAGGCGCGGCTGCGACAAGGAAGATCAGAAGGAAGCCCGCGTGTATGATCCCCGCGACCGGGCTGCGAGCGCCGGCGCGTATGTTGGCCGCTGTTCGATCGATCGTGCCGGTGACGCTGATTCCTCCGAAAAGTGCGGAAGCGATGTTGGCGATACCTTGCGCTACGACCTCCATATTGTAGCGGTGCTTTCGTTGGGTCATGCCGTCGGCGATCCGTGCGGAGAGGAGGCTGTTCACCGCTGCCAACAGGGTAAAGGAAAGCGCGGAAGGCAGCACCGTCAG
>JAXDOO010000338.1:0-11355 GCA_034668865.1 Alphaproteobacteria bacterium | reverse complement strand
TGGCCAGCATGAGCGCAAAGCCTGCGGCGGCGCCAAGATGCATCGCAGCGGCGGGCGCGAGTTCATGCAAGCTGCCGAAGGCGAGCCCGCCACCCAAGGCTGCATCGATGGGCTCGGCCCCGAGCGACAAGACCCGTCCGCCCATCTCCAGCGCAGACAGGTCGCTCCCCTCGATTTCCGCCACTGCGCGTCGCAGGCGGCTAAGGGTGGCTGGTTCGCCAGCAGACATCACTTGGTTCCTGTTTTGTTCTCATTGATTCCGTGCCCCAGAGCGGCTGTCAAGAAAGGAAAATTTGTGTGGTACATCAAGCCCTTGCCTCTTCCCCACCCCTACTTTTGGCCGTCTAGCTCCCCCTCAAGCACAGGCATAAGCTGAGCGAATGGAAACACTTGGCCACTTCATCGATGGCTCCCGCGTGAGCGGCGACGGCGCTTCCGCGCCGATCACCGATCCGTCCATCGGCAAAATCACCAAGCAGGTCGCGCTCGGCTCCGCCGCGGAGGTGGATAAGGCGGTCGCCGCGGCAGCCCGCGCCTTTCCCGCCTGGGCGGCAACGCCTGCGCCGCGCCGCGCCGCCGTGCTATTCCGCTTCAAGGATTTGATCGAAAAACACGCCGATGAACTGGCGCGCCTGATCACCTCCGAGCACGGCAAAGTTCTGTCCGACGCCCGAGGCTCGCTCCAACGCGGCTTGGAAGTCGTGGAATTCGCCTGCGGCATTCCGCATCTGCTCAAAGGCGAATTCAGCGAGAATGTCGGTACCGGCATCGATGCCTATTCACTGCGTCAGCCGCTCGGGGTCTGCGCCGGCATCACGCCCTTCAACTTCCCTGCGATGGTGCCGCTGTGGATGTTCCCGGTCGCCCTTGCCTGCGGCAACACTTTCATCCTGAAGCCGTCGGAGAAAGTGCCCGGCTGCTCCATGCGCCTGGCTGAATTGCTCACCGAAGCCGGCGCGCCGCCTGGCGTGTTCAATATCGTCAATGGGGCGAAGGAAACCGTCGATGCCCTCCTGGCCCATCCCGG
This sequence comes from Alphaproteobacteria bacterium, assembly GCA_034668865.1. Taxonomy (GTDB): domain Bacteria; phylum Pseudomonadota; class Alphaproteobacteria; order Rhizobiales; family Xanthobacteraceae; genus CANKHA01. Next base: position 10,328 of record JAXDOO010000338.1, on the reverse strand, counting down.
CATCGCCGCCATCAGCTTCGTCGGCTCAACCCCGGTGGCCGAGCACGTCTATCGCACCGGCACACAGGCAGGCAAACGCGTGCAGGCGCTGGGCGGCGCGAAGAACCACATGGTGATCCTGCCCGATGCGGATCTCGACCAGGCAACAGACGCGTTGATGGGCGCCGCCTATGGCTCGGCAGGCGAGCGCTGCATGGCAGTCTCGGTAGCAGTTGCCGTCGGGGCGATAGCCGACCCGCTGATTCAAAAACTGGCGCCGAAAGTGCGCGCGCTGAAGATCGGGCCCGGTAGCGACAAGGAATCCGAAATGGGCCCGCTGGTCAGCGCCGCCCATCGCGAGAAGGTGAAGGGCTATATCGATCTTGGCGTCAAGGAAGGCGCCGAACTGGTGGTCGACGGGCGCAATCTCCGCCTGCAAGGATACGAAGACGGCTTCTTCCTCGGCGGTTCGCTGTTCGACCAGGTGCGACCTGAGATGCGCATTTACAAAGAGGAGATTTTCGGGCCGGTGCTGGCGGTGGTGCGCGCGCCCGGATTCGATGACGCACTTAAGCTCGTGAATGATCATGAATTCGGTAACGGCGCGGCGATTTTTACCCGCGACGGCGACGCTGCGCGCGCTTTCGTCAGCGGCGTGAAGACAGGCATGGTCGGGGTGAACGTTGCCATTCCCGTACCAATGGCCTTCTACAGCTTCGGCGGATGGAAACACTCCCTGTTCGGCGACCATCACATCCACGGCGCCGAGGGCGTGCGATTTTATACGCGTCTTAAGAGTGTCACCTCTCGCTGGCCCACCGGGATTCGCGCTGGCGCCGACTACATCATGCCGACCATGCGCTGACCGGCGCAAAACGACCAGCCCCGACATTGAGTAGAATGTGATTCGCGATTCGGCGCCGTGCCCCAGCTTTTCTTTGCGGAACCCGCTTCCCTCTCAACCATTGTCCTCGCCATGTATTCTTTTGGGATCGAAGAGGAATATTTCGTTTTCGACGCGAAGACGCGGCGCGCGGTGAAGACTGCCAGCCAGAAATTCATCGCCGCTGCAAAGAAACGCCTCGGCGACCGCGTTACAACGGAAATGCTGCAGTCACAGATCGAAGCGGTCAGCCCGCCTTGCAACAGCATGCATGAGGCGCGCGATTATATGTCGGGCTTTCGGCGCGCCCTGGCGGAAGAAGCCGCCGCGCAAAAGCTTGGCATCGCCGCCATGGGTACCTTCCCGCTTGCTGATTGGCCCGATCAAACCGTTACTAAGAGCGAGCGCTATGACGGCATTCTCCATGACCTGCAGATGATCGGCCTGCGCAACATGCTCTGCGGCATGCATGTGCATGTCGAGGTCCCCGAGCCCGATACGCGCGTCGACCTGATGATGCGGCTGACGCCCTATCTGCCACTGCTGCTGGCGCTCTCCACATCTTCGCCGTTCTGGCAGGGGCATTTAACCGGGCTGCACGGCTACCGCCACGCGGCTTATGACGAACTGCCGCGCAGTGGGCTGCCGGAGTTTTTCCGCACCAAGCAGGATTACGACGAATTCGTCTCCGCACTAACCTGGGCGCGGATCATACCCGATGCCAGCTATATCTGGTGGGCGATCCGACCTTCGCTGCGCTATCCCACTATCGAACTGCGGATCGCCGACTGCTGCACGAAGCTCGACGATGGCCTGGCCATTGCGGCGCTCTATCGCTGCCTTGTGCGCGCGCTCGATCGGGACCGCGCGCTCAATGCCGGCTTTGACCGCGTCGGCCGCGCGATCACGGAGGAGAATAAATGGCATGCCCAGCGTTACGGCGTGACCGCCACCTTCGTCGATCCGTTTCGCCGCCAGCCGACGAACATCACCGACTGGCTCAATGAAGTGCTCGACTTCATCGACCAGGACATCGACGCGCTCCGCCACCAAGACGAAATCCAGCGCCTTCAGCGGATCATCAAGGACGGCACGAGCGCCGACCGCCAGATCGCCATTTATCAAAAGGCACGCGCCGCCGGGCGGCAACGTCTCAGCGCGTTAAAGGACGTCGTCGATTGGGTCGCCGCGGAAACGCAGGCGTTTTAAACCACCGGGCTAATGCGACGACACGATGCGTGGACGGCTCGGCACCGGTGCCTCCGGCGCGAAGGGTAGATTGCGAATATCGTCCAGCGTCGGCAGACCGGCCTCGTTCCCCAGATGCTGGATTTTGAAAGTGGCGGCGCGTTGGGCGAAGGCGAAATGCTCTTCCCACTTCTTTTTCGGGTCGGTCAGATAGGAATAGATATAGGCGCCGTGGAACACGTCGCCGGCGCCGCTGGTGTCGATCACTTTCTCCTTGGGGATCGGCAGGGCCTTGGTCGTACGCACGGTGCCTGTTTCATCGTACCAGAGGAAGCCTTTTTCGCCCAAGGTGACGCCGCCGATGCGGCAACCGCGGCTCTTTAGGTACTCGATGATCTGTGGTGGTGAGCATTCCTTCTGTTCGCAAAAACGCTCGGCGACTATGGCCACATCGATAAATCCAAGAAGCTCGTGCGTATTCGAACGCACCGAGCCGCCGTCGAGCGAGGTGAGGATGCCGGCTTCCCGGCAGGCCTTTGCATAGAACATCGCGGCGTCCGGCTGGTGGCCGTCGATGTGCAACGCATGACAGCCGGAGAGATCAAGCCTGGGAAAGGAGCTGAGATAATGGTCGTCGCGGCAGCGCACGATCGCGCGCTTGCCGTTATTGGGCATGATGAAGGATAGCGACGATTCCTTCACATAGCGCGGATGCAGCCGGATGTCGTATTTCGCCGCCATGTCGGAGAACATGCGGCCGAGCCAGTCGTTTGCCAGCGTGGAAAGCAGGTCGGGCTTAATGCCAAGCTTGGCGCAGCAAAAGGCCGCTGTCACCGCGTTGCCTCCAAAGGAGATGGCATAGTCCTGCGCGACATATTTTTCGTCTCCCACCGGCATATGGTCGGTAAGAAAAGTGACATCGATATAGCTCTGGCCGATGAAGAGCGTCTGCATTGTTCTGTCCGTTACCCCAGTTCCTCGATGCCCCAAATCTCTCTGGCATATTCACGTATGGCGCGATCGGACGAAAAAAAGCTCATGCGCGCTGTATTGAGAATGCTGGCCTTCCACCAGGCCGGCGGCTCGCGCCACAGCCAGTCGACCTGGCGTTGAGCCTGCCAATAGGCTTCGAAATCCCCCGCCACCATGAAGTGGTCCGGCACCAGCACGCCGTCCACCAGCGAATGGAAGCGGCTCTTGTCGTCGGGCGAAAAAGCCCCGCTGCCGATACTGTCCAGCACAGCCGTCAGGATGGCCGAATTGGCCGCCGCATCCTGACCGGTGATCCCGGCACGACGCTTTGCCGCTACCTCGTCCGCCGTCATCCCGAAGATAAAAATATTCTCGGGACCGACCTGCTCCAGAATTTCGATATTGGCGCCATCGAGGGTACCGATTGTGAGCGCGCCGTTGAGCCCGAGTTTCATGTTGCCGGTGCCGGACGCTTCCATGCCGGCGGTCGAAATCTGCTCGGAGAGATCGGCGGCGGGGATGATCGCCTCCGCCAGGCTGACGTTGTAGTTGGGCAAGAATACAAGCTTGAGCTTGTCGCCCACAACCGGGTCGGCATTCACCACCCGCGCCACGTCATGCGCGAGTTTGATGATCAGCTTGGCGCGGGTATAGCTTGCGGCGGCCTTGCCGGCGATGATCTTAACCCGCGGCACCCAGGCCGCATGCGGTTGTTTGCGGATGGCCTGATAAAGCGCGACCGTCTCCAGAATATTGAGCAACTGGCGCTTGTATTCGTGAATGCGCTTGATCTGCACATCGAACATCGCCGCCGGGTTGATCCGGATGCCTACCTGGTCCCGGATACAGCGCACCAGGTTCTCCTTGTTGTGCAGGCGCGTCCCGGCGAAGGCGCGCTGGAATGCCGGATCGTCGGCCTTGCCTTCCAGCGCCCGCATGGCCTCCGGATCGTCCAGCATCCGCTCGCCGATGGTGTCGACCAGAAGCTTCGTCAACCCGGGATTGGCCCGTTGCAGCCAGCGGCGGAAGCTGATGCCGTTGGTCTTGTTGACGATGCGGCCGGGCCGCAGGGCGTCGAGACCGCGAAACACGGTCTTGCGCATGAGGTCGGTATGCAGCGCGGAAACACCGTTGATCCTGTGCGAGCCGACGAAAGCGAGATGTCCCATGCGCACGCGCTTGTCGCCATTTTCCTGGATAAGCGACACGGCGGCGAGCGCGGCGGGATCGAACACGCCTGACTGCTCCGCGGCTTGCAGGTGATCCCAGTTGATGACGTAAATGATCTGCATCAGCCGCGGCAGCAGGCTCGCCATCAGCTCCACTGGCCAGCTTTCCAGCGCCTCCGGAAGCAGGGTGTGGTTGGTGTAATTCAAGGTGTGGGTGGTGATGTGCCAGGCGTCATTCCAGGAGAAATCATGCTCGTCGATAAGAAGGCGCATCAGCTCAGCCACCGCTATCGCCGGATGGGTGTCGTTGAGCTGGATCGAGGCATGATCCGGCAGCGACGAAAGGCTATCGAATTGCACCAGATGCCGGCGCACCAAATCCTGCAGCGAGGCGGAGGTGAAGAAATATTCCTGCCGCAGGCGCAGCTCCTGGCCGGAGGGCGTCGCGTCGCTCGGATAAAGAACTTTCGAGATCGCTTCCGCCTTGGCTTTCGCCGCCATGGCACCGAGGAAATCGCCCTGATTGAAAGCGTAGAGATGGATCGGATCGTTGGCGCGCGCCGACCACAGCCGCAGCGTGTTGACGTGACGTCCGCGCCATCCGGTGATCGGCGTATCGTAGGCTTCCGCGCGCACGGTTTCGGCTGGATACCATAGCGCTCGCGCGGTCTCATCGTCACCGCCGATATATTCTACCGCGCCGCCAAAGCCGATCTGATAGGTCACCTCCGGGCGCTCGAATTCCCAGGGATTGCGGAAGGCCAGCCAATCCTCCGGCACTTCGTGTTGCCAGCCGTCGCTGATGTGCTGCTTGAACAAGCCGTGGTCGTAACGGATGCCATAGCCATAGGCGGGCAGCGCGAGACTCGCCATGCTGTCCATAAAACACGCCGCAAGCCGCCCGAGCCCGCCGTTGCCGAGCGCCTGGTCAGGCTCGATCGCGCGCAGGTCCTCGATGTCGACGCCGAGTTCCGCCAGCGCCGCGCGCGCGGTTTCGGTGAGGGCAAGGTTTCCAAGCGTATCAAAAAGAAGCCGCCCGAGCAGGAACTCGACCGAGAGGTAGTAGACGCGCTTCTTTTGCTCGGCATAGGTCTGCCGCGTGGAATGCATCCAGCGGTCGATCACTCGGTCGCGTAAGGCGAGCGCGGTCGCCATGAACCAATCATACGGCCCCGCATGCAAATGGTCCTTGCCAAGGGAATAGGTCAGTTTCGCCAGGATGGCATCGCGCAGCTGGGCCGCGCCGGATTTTCCGGACTCCTGCGCGCGGCGGGCCTTCACGGTCTCCAACATGCCACCTCTTTGATGCCTGCGCGCCCTCTCCGTCAACGGGCCACCCCTGCCTGCGTTCCTGCGCAGGAGCATGGCTGAGTTGAGGAATCAGCACCAAAAACTAGCATTTTTGAGCTTTTGAAGCAGGGAAAACGGGCGAACTATCCCCGGAAACGCGCCTTTCCCACCGGCGCCAGCGGCTTGAAACCCGCGGCGGCGTGCTGTCTTATGCGCGCGCACGACGCATTAACTAAATACCAGCAACTAAATACCAGCGGCCGGCGAATCCTTTCCACGAAAGAGAGACTCCATGGCGTCCGACGAACCCGTAACCATCCCCGCGCTCCAGCAGATGAAGCGGGAGGGCAAGAAAAGCGCCGGCTTCGTGCTGTGGGACTACCAGACCGCTCTGATCGCGGAGCGCGCGGGCGCGGATTTCGTCGTCATCGGCGACTCCGTCGGCGTCAACCTGTTTGGGCATGACAACCCGCTGCAGGTGACGGTCGAGGAAATCCTGATTTGCTGCAAGGCGGTGCGTCGCGGGACCAAGCGCGCCCTGCTGATCTGCGACATTCCTTTCGGTCCGCTGCATGAGGGCCTTCCAAGCCTGATGAAGGCGGCGGTCAAGCTGGTGAAGGAAGGCGGCGCCGACATGCTCAAGCTCGACGCCGCGGCCGCATTCCCGGAATATGTCACCGCGATGACGCGCGCCGGAATTCCGGTCTTCGCGCAATTCGGACTAACGCCGCAGACCGCGATGAAATACGGTATTCCCTATAGCGCGCAGAATTCTGCCAGCACCCAGGCAACGGCCGAGATGACCAACAAGTTGGTGGAGGAGGCCAAACGCCTGGAAGCGGCCGGCGCGGCGATGCTCGACTTCACCAATTCCGGCCCGGTCGCCGGCCCCGCTGTGGTCAAAGCGGTCAAGATCCCGGTGATCGGCGGCTTCGGCGGCGGACCATGGCTCGACGGCCGCGTGCGGCTGGCGCAGACCGCCAACGGTTCCTCGGCCAAGTGGATCGACTCCAAGGCCGACACTTACGTCAACACCGCGAAACTCAGCCTCGAGGCATTCAAGGCGCTGATCGAGGACGTGCGCGCGGGAAAACAAATCAAGGGGTAGCTTCGCGGCCACCGCCCTTCCCGTTGTCATGCCCGCGCTTGTCGCGGGCATCCCGCTTAGGAAGGCAGTGCGTCCCTGATCGAGATGGCCGGGACATAAGGGCGTTTACGCCCGTCTTCGCGGGCTATGCCCGGCCATGACGAGTAATGGATTGAGAGACGGAATAGTCATGCCCACCGCCATCATCGACGGCATCAATACGCGCTACGAAGTTTTGGGCTCCGGCCCGCCGCTGCTGATGTATTCGCCCGCGGGCTTCAACGCGGCGATGGAGACCTGGCGCACGCAGGGCGTCTACGCCAAGATCAAGCTGCTCGATCACTTGCCGAAGCACTATACCTGCATCACCTTCGACCGGCGCGAATGCGGCCAGTCGGGTGGCCGCGTGGAGCGCGTCACCTGGGCGGACTACGTCGCGCAGGGCAAGGGGCTGCTCGATCATCTGGGATTCAAGCAGGCGCATATCATGGGCGGCTGCATGGGCGTGTCCTGCGCCGCCGCCTTCGGCGTGCTGCAGCCGGAGACGACGCTCTCGCTGGTGCTTTATTGGCCCGTGGGCGGCGCGAAATATCGCCTTTCCAGCCACCAGCGCTTCGCCGAACATTTGGCCTATGTCGCGCAGAACGGCTTGCAGGGCGTGGCTGATCTGGTCGCCAAGGACGGCAAGCCATTCAATGCCGATCCGCGCGGCGGCCCTTGGGCTTCCGTGCTCAAGACCGACAAGGCTTTTGCGGAAAATTATGTGAAGCAGGACCTTGAGCATTACAAGCTGATCGTCGCTTCCATGGCGCGCACGTTGTTCGACCGCGACACCGCCCCGGGCGCCGAGCCTGAGGATTTGATGCGGCTCGACATCCCTGCCCTCATCGTCCCCGGCCGCGACAATTTCCACGCCACGTCAGCGGCGCGCTATCTGGAAGAATGCCTGCCGAAGTCGGAATACTGGGATGTGCCGGTGGAGCAGCAGACCGAGGATGTCACGGCGAAGAAGGTGATGGAGTTTTTGGGGAAAATTACTGCGTAATCTTCCACAACATCTGCCTCATCCCGACGAGATCAGGGGGATAAGTTTTACCCCGGCAGCTTGAGCGCCGCCAGCGCGGCCTTGGCCACCAGCACATCTTCCTCGATCTTCGCGCCGCCTGCGGCGACCGCGCCGATCACCTGGCCGTCGAGCACGATGGGAAAGCCGCCGGGGACATTGGTGAAATCGCCCATCCGCACCGCCATGCTGAGCGCGTTCTCCTCCGGCGCGTAACCGGTCGGCTGTTTCTGCGAAGCCGAGGTGATCGCCTTGCGCTGGGTGGTAATGATGGCGAAGTGCTTGGCGCCATCCATCAAGAGAAAGCCGATCAAGCGGCAACTGGCGTCGACCACCGCAATGGCGACCTTGCAGCCGAGCTCATTGGCCTTGGCGACGCCGGCCGCAATCATCTTCAGGCTGGCTTCTTCGGTCAGCCGGTGGGTGGGAACAAAGTCGGGCATGGCCGATGCATTCTTTGCAGAGTTGAGGGGCACGTTGATCCCGCGTGGATGATGTTTAATACTACGACCGAACTCGTATATCCATATTCCGATGCGATCGACGCCTTGACGCCGCGGAAGGCTCCAATCTCTAAACGCAAACAATCGCGGGTTTCGTGAAGAGACTCATCACCAAGCTTGTCAGCGGAAATTGGTCACGGGGCCTGGGGTGGACCAGATATCCGGAATCACGACGATCGTTGGAAAAGAACATTCCGGGGATCACGATACCCCTTGAGTTCGGCTATTTTGAAGCGTTCGATTATCTGACCGCGCCGGTCGTTATCAACCGCCTGGCTGGCGATGGCAGGGGCTTTCTTGTTTTTGTCCCGCATTATTTCCCTGAGGTTTTTTTCGGCGGCTACCTGGCCTTTTTCCAGTTTCTCGTCGCTCTCAGAGAGGCTCACGGCGCCCAATTCAAGCTGGTGGTCATCAAGCAGAGTAATACGGCAACCAATTTAGAAAAAAATATCCTGCGAGTGAAGGAAAGTGCTCCAGATGTAGCAGAGCTCTTTTCCGATTTTCACTCCCTGGTGGAAAACCGTACCATCGATGTGAACGGCAATTATGGGGTGATTTCATTTTGTACGGAGACACATTTTCTGGCGCGCTCCGCAGCGGATCAGCTCAATGTTGATCCGATCTTTTTCGTTTCCGAATACGAGCCGGATTTCCATGCGCCGGGAAGCCTCAAAACCTTTACCCGCTCGACGTTCGATTTACCGCATATCGGCTTGTACAATACCAGGAAACTGTACGAATATTTCAGAGATCACACGGATATCGCCCAGCTTCGCGATCCGTCGTATCGTTTCGTTTCCTTTGAAAATGACATCAAACGGATGCCATTGGACCTCGCCACCTTTCGGGCGCGGCATGCAGCTAATCAGCGACGAAATCTAATAGTTTATGCCCGGCCCGAACCGCTGGGAGCGCGCAATGAATTTGCAATCGCAATGCTGGCGCTGAAGCGATGCATTGAACGCGGCGATTTTGATGAGACGCGCTGGAAGTTCTCGGGCATCGGATCGCTGACACAACACGCGCCGAGGATGCTGTCTGAACGTTCGAGAATAAACATTATCCCCAAACTTCCAGCGCAGGAATACGAAGACTATGTCCTACAAGGTGATATCGGGATTTCCCTCATTTCCACGCCGCATCCCGGAATCGTGCACTATCAGATGGCAAATTTCGGCTTAGCCACGGTGACCTATGCGCATGCCGGGCGGTCGCCTGAATGGCTGAGAACCCAGAGTAAGAATCTTATTCCGAGCGCCGCCACGATCGACGGGTTATGCCATGCAATCGGTGAAGCCATAGAAGCCTCTGCCGATCTCGAGGCGCGTTATCAGAATGCCGTCTCCTCCGTCCAGTACGAGAGCGCCGAAGTAACGATCGCGAGGGCGGTGAGAGAGCTTCTGGGCTATATTTGAAAGACCGCTCACTATCCAGCACCGTGCTCTCGGGGGAGAGCGCTGGAACATAGCGGTCCCTAAACCGACTCGTGTGCCTTGCCGAGACGCGAGGTGAGCGCCTCTTTCGCCGCGTCCTTGAAGGCCTGGTCGGGCTTCAGCACGATCGAGGCTGAGCGCACCTTCTGGTGCTCGGGATCGATGCCGGGCGGCGTGACGCCCTTCTCCACCAGCGCCTTGGCCGCGCGCATCAGGCGATGCCGGGCCATGATGATGCCGTTGTCGGTACCGACGAGGTTTTCCTTGGTCCGGTCGACGATGGGACCCATGCTCTCCTGCACCGAGGCGTCCTGCATGGAAAAGCCCTCGATGCCGCTGTAGGTGGTCCCGGCACGCTGAGCCTCACGGTCCATGAGGTAGTCGTTATCCTTGTTGGCGAGCGGCCGGAACGTGCCGGGGACATATCTGACGTGAATGCCCTCCCCATTCTTGGCCGACTGCACCTCCTCGCGGGTTAGCGCCCGCACCGGGTGGTAGTCGTAGCTCCAGGCCCAGCAGGTCTCGTCATCGATCGGGATCCAGAAGTGGCCGTGCATGGGGTGATCGGCGCGCGGCGGGACCATGGTGAAGCTCGGCATCACCCAGGGCGTGATGCGCCAGTAGTAGTTGCCGTTCTCGGCCTTGCGGCGGGCGCCGATATAGAGGCCGCCGGGCTGCTCCACCACTTCGAAGACCGGCGCCATATCCTTCATGTTGTATTCGTTGCCCTTCGATCCGCGGAAATGCGGGTCGCGGTCGAT
>JAXDOO010000337.1:0-3499 GCA_034668865.1 Alphaproteobacteria bacterium | reverse complement strand
ATGCCGTACGGATAGGAGTGCTTCTGGAAGCCGCTCATCACCACAAGGTCGCCAAACTCGGGCGCGTTGGCGTCCCAGGCGACGGCATTACAGCCGCTCCAGTTGCCGAACGGTGCAGCACCAATATCGAGCGCCATCTTCAGGCCATCACCGGTATTAAAGCGCGTGCCGCGGACCTTCACGAGATCCCAGCCCGGACCGAGATAACGCGCACGCCATTCGGGATTGGCCTCGAAGCCGCCGCAGGCGAGAACGACAGCTTTCGCCTTCACCTCCGAGAGTACGCGATCCGACTTGATCCGCACACCCGTAACTGCGTGACCGTCGAAAAGCAGAGATACCACGCGCGCGCCATAGCGGATTGTGACGCCGTTTTTCTCCGCAAGCTGGACTTCCCTCTCGACTAGTCCGGCGCCGCCGCCCACGACCTCGCTTGAAAGCCCCGGCGACATCCTGAAAATGTCCCCGTCCTTGTAAGCATGGGTCAATCGCGGAATGAAGCGGACGCCTTTGTCGGCAAGCCACTTCGCCGCGCCATAGGAGCCTTTGACCAGTTGCTCGCAGAGCGCAGGATCTGTCCGGTAGTTGGTGATTTTGAACATGTCATCGAAGAACGCGTCTTCGGGATAGCTTCCGAAATCCAGTTGCGCGAACTCCGTCTCGCTAAGATCCTTCATGATCGGCCGAAGATCGTCTCCGCTGTTGTAGGCAAAACGCATCGAACCGGAGCTGAATCGGCTGTTGCCGCCGTATTCCTCCTGCGGCGCGCGCTCCAGCACAAGGACGCTTGCACCCGCTTCACCGGCGGCAAGCGCTGCGCACAAGGCGGCGTTTCCTGCTCCTACAATGGCAACGTCGTAACCCAATTCCCCCCCCCCACGTTGTGCAACTGCGTAAGTACCCGGTGCGAAGGCAAAAGAAAGCATACCACCCGGCGATTCCGATTTGGCATCCGCCGGTAGGGACATTTCTATTTCCTGCTCGTCCTTTGGCGATTTGTGCCTTGCCCGAACTTACGTAACCGGCCCAACTACCGCGGGCGCGTTTGTCGCGGCCGATCGGCAGATCGCTTCAAGAGTTGCGATGTTCGCAACCTTCTGCTCGTCGGTGAACACGTAGGGACTTTTGCCCTCGATGGCCCCGGCAAAGCTCTCCAGATTTGCCTTGACGGTGTCGACCCACTCGTAGTCGCGGCTCTCGGCACGTCCATCCGCGTAATGCACGGTCAGGGTCGTCGGCCCCGGCGTATCCGGATGCGTGTGGTTGCGCACTTCGACCCAGGCTTTCGAACCGAAGACGGCGAGCTTGATGTAGAGCGGCGTCACCAGGATCGCGTTGATGTAACCCGTGGCGCCGGACGCAAAGCGCAGATGCGCCGAGATCACATCGCCGGTCTGTTTGAAGGCCACCCGGCTGGTGGTCGCAGCGAAAACTTCCGCGATGGGGCCCAGGAGCTCGACGAACAGGTCGGTGAGATGAATGCCCATCGCGGTCATGCCGGCCGCGGGCGCGTCCTTCGGAGACGTGCGCCAGTCCCCCTCCGGAACGTTGGCAAGCTTGTCGTGGCTGAAATGGCCCTCTGCATGCATGATCGTGCCAAGCGCGCCGGCGCGGATGAGCCGCCGGAGTTCGCCGATGGCGGGCTCGAAGCGCCGCTCGTGACCGATGCCGAGCACGATTCCTGCCTCACGGCATGCCCGCACTGAGCGTTCCGCATCGCTGCGCTTCAAGGCGAGCGGCTTCTCGCAGAAGACGTGCTTGCGCGCGGTAGCGACTGCCAACACCTGCTCGGTATGCATGGAATGCGGCGTGCAGAGGATGATCGCGTCGATTTCCGGATCCCTCAGGGGGCCGGCAAAACTCGTCGTAAAACTCAAGCCATGTTCGGTAGCGAAGCTCTCATGCGCCGGGTTGGTCTCGATCGCTGTGACAATGTGCAGCGCATCCGAGTCCTTCATGCGCCGAACCATGTGTTTGCCCCACCAGCCGAGCCCGGCGATTGCGGCGCGGATCATCTTTTTCTTCCCTGACTGGCGGTAAATCGAGTTGCCGATCGGAATCGCTGGATAGTCGCGATGTAACACCGATTCCTCATCAACTCCATTGGTCGGCTGCACCGCCGAGTAGCGTATGGGTGCAATACTGTCCCGCGCTGAAGATCAGCGGCTCGCCATCCCGATATGTGGCGCGTTGAATCCGCCCGATGAAAATGATGTGGTCGCCGCCCACGACTGTATTTTCCGTGCTGCATTGGAAACTCGCCAGCGTATCGGAGAGTAGCGGGCATCCTCCGAGACCCGCGGCGTAGGTGAGATTGGCGAATTTGTTTTCCGCGCGCATCGCGAAATGACGCGCCAGATCGCATTGATCGGCCGCCAATACATTCACGGCGAAATAGCCGGAATCGAGGAAGCTCGGCAGGGATGGTGCATTCCGCCCCAAACTCCACAGCACCAAAGGCGGATCGAGCGAAACCGCCGAAAACGAATTGGCGGTCAAGGCTTCGAGCTTGCCGTGCGTGGTGCGGGTGGTGACGACCGTGACACCCGTCGCGAAGCGGCTCAGGGCATGGCGCAGATGCCGCTGATCGATTGCGTCCTGCTCGAAGGAGGTGCTGTGCACCGTCATGTATCTCCTGCGTCCTTGGCAAAATCCGATCTCTAACGCGATGCGAGGCTGCAATGCCCGTGTTACAGGCTTTGTTGTAGTATTCGAAATAATATGATTTGCTAATGTGCATCAGTTTTTCGGATGACACAGATGTCCGGCAGCCTGCGCGATATCCGGTTGTTCATTGCTGCCTACGAGGAGCGGTCTTTCACGGCAGCCGCCGTTCGGGAGAATGCAACGCAATCGGGCGTGTCGCAGCATATTCGCAAGCTCGAGGAGAGCTTCGGGGTCAAACTCTTTTCCAGGGACAAGGCACGGGTTGTCCCCACCCCGGCGGGGGACGGTTATTATCGACGCTGCATTGACGTGCTGCGCGCGCATGAGGCAGCAGACCGCACCGTCCGGGGCTACGCGACAGGCCTCGATGGAGAGATCGTGGTCGGCCTCATGCCGACAATGACCCGTTGCGTCCTCGCCCCCGTGCTCGCCAAATTCATCGACACCCATCCGAACCTCGTCGTGCGGGTTGTCGAGGGATACAGCGCCATGCTGACGCAGCGCGTTCAGGCGAACGAGCTCGACTTCGCCATCGTCCCTGCGTTTTCCGGTGGAGCCGGCCTGAAGAGCAGCCTGTTCCTGCGCACGCCGGAGCTTCTGATCTCCAGCACCCGCTCCGGTTTGGTCCAACTGGCGCCGTTGCGGCTCGCCGAGCTCGGCCCTCTGAAACTCGTCGTCCCCGGGCAGGCGAACACGCGGCGCCGTCTCTTGGAAACCTATTTCGCGTCAAACGGCGTTCAGGTCGAGCGCCTGCTCGAACTGGATGCGATGCTCGGCACCCTGGATTTCATTTCGCGCACCGATTGGATGACGGTGCTGCCTGGCCTCATGA
>JAXDOO010000336.1:0-3521 GCA_034668865.1 Alphaproteobacteria bacterium | reverse complement strand
GCTGGCGGGACGTCCGCTCGATCCCAAGCGCATAACCAACCTGCAGGACGAAGGCGCGCTGGAAACCATGCCCGACGGACGCCTGCGCGTGACGCAATCCGGTTTTCCGTTGCTCGATGCGGTGGTGGCGGATTTGGCGGCTTAGCGCGCGCCCAAGTTAAGTGCCGGAGCCGAAAGAGCGCGGCGCCGGCGCGACCGGCTGTCCGCCGGATGATGTGACGCGCATCACCGCCAGCCCGCGTTCATTGGTGCCATCGGGACGGAAACGGAACACACCATCGGTGCCGGCAAAGCCCGAAGCCGCGGTCAAGGTCTCCTCCGAGAATCTCTGCGCGCCATGCGTTTTCACCAGCGCCGCGACCAGCGCCACGCCGTCATAAGCGAGCGTCGCAGTCGGCACGGGATCCTGATTGAAGCGCTTGCGGTAGCGCGCGACGAAGTTCCGGTAACCGGCAGGATCGGGCGCGGGATACCAGGCGCCCTCTAATGACGGCGTCGAGGACAGGCTCGGATCGGCCCACAAACCGCTGCCGAGAAGCTGCAGGCGTTTCACATTCACCCGATTGGCTGCGAGCGCTTCGACCAGATCGGGGGCGTCCGATCCGTCGGGAATGAACAACGCATCTGCCGTCGCCGCTGCCTGCGCCACGGCGCTCACTGCGGCCTGCCGCGCGGCCTTGTTGAGCGGATAGCGCTGCAGCGCGACGATGCGTCCGCCGCGGCGCGCGACCGCCTGGTTGAAGGCGGCCTCCACCACGGTGCCGTAGGCGTTGTCCGGCACCATCCCGATGAAGGAGCGTTTGCCGACGCTGGCGGCATAGCCGACGATGCGTTCGACGTCGGATTCCGGCAGGAAGCTCAGAAGATAGACGCCGCGCGCGGCGACGCTGGTGTCAGTGGAAAAGGCGATCACCGGCCGGCCGCTCTGGCGCGCGATCTGTCCCGCGGCCGCGACCGATTGCGCAAACAGCGGGCCGAGGATGATCTCCGCGCCTTCCGCCAAGGCCTGCTGCGTCGCGGCCTGCGCCCCGCCGGTGGTGCCGCCATCGTCTTTGGCCAGCAATTGAATATCGGGATTGTTGAATGCCGCCAGCGCCATCTCGGCGGCGTTCTTCATCGATTGCGCCGCGATTCCGGCATTGCCGCCGGCCGAGAGCGGAAGGATCAGCCCGACCTTGATCCGGCCGGCGCCGACCACGTCGGGCTGCTGCGGGGCGGTGCCGGGCTGCACGGCAGCGCCGAAGTCGCCCACGTTCGTGGCGGTACAGGCGGCGCCGAACCCGGCGAAGCCGAGCAGCAGGCCGCCAAGGCAAATCCGCCGCGAAAGCGCCGGCAAAACTGTCTGTGACTGCAAAGCCCTATGCATCCAATCCATTCTGGCGACGAATAGTAAACCAAGTTACAAGTTTAACTCCTTGCGGCAACAGCATGACGCCCGCGCAAGCGGGGGATAAAGTGCCCGCCATGAAGCCGCGACCCTCTCCTGCCCAGCCTGCGACATCCGATCAGAAGCCGTCCCGAAGCTATGTCATAGCCGGTCAGACGGTCGAGGCCCCGGCGCTGGCGCCCGGGCTGCATATTGCCGCAACCCCGATCGGCAACCTGGGCGACATCACCCTCCGCGCGCTGGAGGCGCTGGCCGGGGCCGACGTGATTGCCTGCGAGGACACCCGGGTCACCCGCAAGCTGCTCGAGCGCTATGGCATCGCGACGCCGCTAACGCCCTATCATGAGCACAATGCCGCTGAGGCGCGGCCCAAGATCCTGCGCCGGCTTGAAGCTGGCGAAGCGGTGGTGCTGGTTTCCGATGCCGGCACGCCGCTCATCTCCGATCCTGGGTTCAAGCTGGTGGCCGCGGTGCGTGAAGCGGGCCACGGGGTGACGGCGCTGCCGGGAGCGTCCGCGACGCTTGCGGCGCTCACCGTCGCCGGGCTTCCCACCGACCGTTTTTTCTTCGAAGGATTTTTGCCGCCGAAAGAAGTCGCACGCCGCGCACGCATCGCGGAGCTGGCGCGCATCCCAGCGACGCTGGTGTTGTTCGAAAGCGGGCCACGGCTTGGCGCCTCGCTCGCCGATCTCGCGGAGGGATTGGGCCCGCGCGCGGCGGCGGTCTGCCGCGAACTGACCAAGCTGCATGAGGAAGTGCGCCCGGCGACGCTCCCTCAGCTTGCGCAACATTACGCCGACGAAGCTGAAACGCGCGGCGAGATCGTGTTGGTGATCGCGCCCCCACCACAAGAGGCGCAGCCCGACGCCGATGAGGTGGATGCGTTGCTGCGGCACGCATTCGTTCGGGTTTCGGTGAAAGATGCGGTGAGCGAAGTGGCCGCCGCCACCGGGGTGCCGCGCCGCGAGGTTTATCAACGCGCGCTCGCGCTGGCGAAAGAGGACGACGATGGCGCGCGGTGATCCTTCCGAGCTTGGGCCCGGGGTCGCTGGGCCGCGACAGGTCGCCTTTCGGCTCGGGCTGTCGGCGGAAAGCCGCGCCGCCGCCTTTCTCATCGCCAAGGGTTTTCGGATCCTCGCCCGGCGCTGGCGCAGCCCGGTGGGCGAGATCGACATCGTCGCGCGCCGCCGCAAGCTGTTGGTCTTCGTCGAGGTGAAAGCGCGCGACACGCTCGACGGCGCCGCGGAATGCGTCACCCCGCAGCAGAAGCGCCGCATCTGCGCCGCGGCGGAAGCCTGGCTGGCGAAATATCCGCACGAGAACGTGCGCGACATGCGCTTTGACGCCATGCTGGTGGCGCCCGGCCGCCTGCCGCGCCACATTATCGCAGCCTTCGAGGTGGAGACGTGAGCCTGAACATCGCCGTGCAGATGGACCCGATCGAGCGGATCAACATCCGCGGCGATTCCACCTTCGCGCTGCTGTTGGAAGCGCAGAAGCGCAAGCACGCCATCTCCTATTACACGCCCGACAAGCTGGCGATGAATGCCGGCAGGGTTTTCGCCACCGTGCGCTCGCTGGAAGTGCGCGATGCCGAAGGCAGCCATTTCACATTGGGCGAGCCGCGTCGCGCGGAGCTGACCGCGTTCGACGTGGTGCTGCTGCGGCAGGACCCGCCTTTCGACCTTAATTACATCACCACCACGCATCTGTTGGAGCGCATCCATCCCAAGACGCTGGTGGTCAACGATCCGGCGCAGGTGCGCAACGCGCCGGAGAAAATGTTCGTCACCGAATTTCCCGAACTGATGCCGCCGACTTTGCTCAGCCGCGACCTCGCCGAGATCAAAACCTTCCGCGCCGAGCACGGCGACATCGTGATGAAGCCGCTCTACGGCAAAGGCGGCGAGGCGGTGTTCCTGATCGAGCGCGAGGACCCGAATTTCGGCTCGCTCTACGATCTGTTTTCCACCTCGTTCCGCGAGGCCTGGGTGACGCAGAAATTTTTGCCGGCGGTGCGGCAGGGCGACAAGCGCATCATCCTGGTGGACGGTGAATTCGCCGGCGCGGTGAACCGCGTGCCGGCGGTCGACGACATCCGCTCCAACATGGTGCGCGGCGGCGCGGCCAAAGC
>JAXDOO010000335.1:0-3232 GCA_034668865.1 Alphaproteobacteria bacterium | reverse complement strand
AAGGTGACCGAAGGCGCGAGCTTTATCGATGATCTCGGCGCCGACAGCCTTGATACGGTCGAACTGGTCATGGCCTTTGAAGAGGAATTCGGCTGCGAGATTCCCGATGACGCGGCTGAGACCATTCTGACGGTTGGCGACGCCGTAAAATTTCTTGAAAAGAACGCCAAAAGCTAACGCCGCCGTCCCCAGGAATTGCGGGAACAAGCATGGCTTCCGGGCGCTTGTGCATCCGGAAAAGGCCCGGCTCGGCGCTGGGCAAGAGATCTAGACAATGAGACGCGTCGTTATTACCGGGCTCGGCATGGTTACGCCGCTGGCTTGCGGCGTCGAAGCGACGTGGCAGCGCATCCTCACGAGCAAGAGCGGCATCAAGCGCGTCGATGCATTCGAGGTATCGGACCTTCCATGCAAGATCGCCGGCAGCATCCCGCGCGGTGATGGAACCGACGGCACGTATAATCCAGACCAATGGATGGAGCCGAAGGAACAGCGCAAGGTCGATCACTTCATCGTCTATGCGATGGCCGCTGCTAAGCAGGCGGTAGAAGATTCCGGCTGGCGCCCCACAAAGGATGAAGACCAGTGCGCTACCGGTGTCATGATCGGCTCTGGCATCGGCGGTGTGGAGGGTATTGCCGAGGCGTCGCTGGTGCTGAAGGAAAGGGGACCGCGGCGGATATCGCCTTTCTTTATTCCCGGCCGCCTGATCAATCTCGCTTCCGGCTACGTCTCCATCGAATATAGCTTTAAGGGCCCTAACCATTCGGTAGTGACGGCTTGCTCTACCGGCTCGCATGCGATCGGCGATGCCGGCCGCCTGATCGCCTTAGGCGATGCCGATGTGATGCTGGCGGGCGGCACAGAGTCACCGATCAACCGCATCTCGCTCGCCGGATTCGCCGCCGCGCGGGCGCTGTCGACACATTTCAATGATACGCCGGAAAAGGCATCACGGCCCTACGACAAGGATCGCGACGGCTTTGTAATGGGTGAGGGCGCCGGTCTGGTCATGCTCGAAGAATACGAGCATGCGAAAAAGCGTGGCGCCAAAATCTATGGCGAATTGATCGGCTACGGCATGTCAGGTGACGCCTATCACATCACCGCTCCGACGCCGGACGGCAACGGCGCGTTCCGCAGCATGCAGGCGGCGCTGCGGAGCGCGAAGATCACGCCCAGCGACATCGACTACATCAACGCACATGGCACCTCGACCCCCCTCGGCGACGAGATCGAACTTGGCGCGGTGCAGAGGCTCGTCGGCAACGCCGCTAGCCAGATCTCCATGTCGTCAACCAAATCCAGCATCGGCCATCTGCTCGGTGCGGCGGGCGCGGTGGAGGCGATCTTCTCGCTGCTTGCGATCCGGGACAAGGTGGCACCGCCGACGATCAATCTCGAGCATCCGTCGGTTGAGACGCCGATCGATCTCGTGCCGAATACGGCGCGGGAGCGCGATATCGACGTGGTCCTGTCCAATTCCTTCGGATTCGGCGGCACCAATGCATCCCTGGTGTTCCGGCGGGTTGTGGATTAACGCCGCCGCCACCGCCGCAAATTCGGACGAAAACTCCGGCATTGCAGTGGGACGCCTCTATCGGGCTATATATACGGCTCTGCGTCGGCGCCGGCGCCGAATGGGACAGGCGTGCCCCCACCCGTGAGGGAGAAGCGGCCGCTTGTTCCGTCCGGGCGCGCGGTGCCTGGTGCCGGCGAAGCTTATGCGCCCTGATCGGGGCGGCCACCCAATGGAATTGGCGCATCGCTAATGGAGCAGCATAGGATCAACCCGCGAAGTCCACGCGCCGCGCTCGAGCCGGACCATGTCCCGCTTCCCACGCGCCCTTCCAAGCGGGCACGCCATCCGCTCGTCGTCATCGGCAATGCCATTCTCACCTTCGTAATCCTGCTTGCCGTCGGCGTGGGCGCCGCGCTGTTGATCGGCAAGCAGCGCTTCGACGCGCCGGGGCCTCTTGCCAGCGAAAAGATCGTCAATATCCTCCCAAGGAGCGGCATCCGCGACATCGCCGACCAGCTCGAGCGGGATGGCGTGATCAATCAGCCCTATGTGTTTATGGCGGGTGTGCTGGCGCTGAAAGCGCGCGATGAGCTCAAATACGGCGAATATCAATTCCCCAGACAGGCCAGCCTGCGCCAGGTCGTCGACATATTGATCGAGAACCGCGTTGTTCAGCATCCCATCGCAATTCCTGAAGGTCTCACCTCCGAGCAGATAGTCCAGCGGTTAGCCGAAAACCCGGTGCTGAACGGCAACATCAAGGAAATCCCACGCGAGGGCACACTCTTGCCCGACACCTATCATTTCCCGCGCGGCTTTTCTCGTGAGCGCGTGATTGCCCTGATGCAGCAGGCACAGCAGCGCGTGTTGAAGGACGCATGGGACTATCGCCAGCCGGACCTGCCGCTGCGGTCGCCTGAGCAACTCGTTATCCTTGCTTCCATCATTGAGAAGGAAACCGGCCGGCCGGATGAGCGCACGCGTGTCGCTTCTGTCTTCGTCAATCGCCTGAAACAGAGGATGAAGCTGCAATCCGATCCGACCATTATCTATGGCTTGGTGGGCGGCAAAGGGACGCTGGGACGCCCGATCATGCGCAGCGAAATCGAGCAGCCCACCCCGTACAATACCTATGTGATCGATGGCTTGCCGCCGGCGCCGATTGCCAATCCAGGCCGCGCGTCGCTCGAGGCTGCTGCCAAGCCGGCGCGCACCAAGGAACTCTATTTCGTTGCCGACGGTAACGGCGGACATGTGTTCTCGGAGAATTACGAGCAGCATCAGAAGAATGTCGCGCGCCTGCGCACTGTCGAGCAGCAACAAAAGACGGCGCCGGTCGATGCGGTGCCCGCCGGCGAAGCAGCGGTGGTGCCGGATGCCGTCCGCACATTGCCGAAGCCCGTCCTGAACGGATCGCGCACCCGCTAGTGTCCCGAATCCGAAGTTCGCTTTATCTTGCGGCAACCTCCGGAGCGAACTTCGGATTCGAAGGACACTAGTGCCCCGCTTCCGAAGTTCGTGATACGTTGCGGCGTCCTCTAACACGAACTTCGGAAGCAAAGGGGCACTAGCAAATTTTATGATTCTAGTGCCGCTTTCGATTTGAAGTTCCTAACAGAACTTGCCGCAGGTGATGTAGGAACTTCAAATCGGCGGCACGAGCAAACTTAAGAGTTCCAGTGTCGTTTGGTTCAGAAATTCGCTTGACTG
>JAXDOO010000334.1:0-2902 GCA_034668865.1 Alphaproteobacteria bacterium | reverse complement strand
CTTAGCACTCTGGGCCTGTGAGCGGCACCATGTGTAGAGCGCGTCATAGACGATCATCCCATGCTTCAGCATTTCATGATCGTCTGGGAAACTGAGCGAAAGGCCATACGAGATCGCGAGCAGCCCCTCGCATTGCGGCGTGAGATCGGGCCGCGACGTATCTGCGCCCCTGACGATGGTCGCCAGATGGTCGAGCGCCTCATCTTTGATGCCGTAGATACGCACGATCGCATCGAATGAGCAGCGGTCGCCGACATGGCCGAACTCGGTGCCTTTGATATCGTATGGCGTGCCGCCGACCTCAGCGGCGACTTTGCTAACGTCGCTCGGCGGCACGTAGATAAACTCGGCATTGGGATTGATGAAGCGACTGACAAGCCACGGGCAAGCGATCCGGTCGATTTTCGGATGCTCCCTGGTCACCCATTTGTTCTCTGCGGCGCCGCGTTTCCGGCGCGTCGGCAGATTCCGCTCTTTCCAATCTGCAATGCCTCCCTCCAGATAGGCGACTTGGAATCCTGTGCTGCCCAAAGCCGCCGTAACGCCCTGACTGACTTCGTGGCCATGGACGCAGTACACCGCGACAGGACGACCGGGCGGCAGTTCCTTCTGCCAAAGCTCAACCTTCTCTGGATCACGATGGAACGCTCCAATGATGAGCGTGTCGTCAGCGTCGAACGCTTCGCCACGGCGAACATCGAGCAGGACCGGGGCTAAGCCTGTCCCGATACGCGCATAAAGATCAGTTGGAGAAATTGGGAGAGATTTTCCGTCCATGCGCAATCTCCTCGCAAAATCGAGTGTTGCGCAGAGCTTGGACGGCTTTCCGTCTGACGGGGAGCCTGCGTCCCCGTGCAACAAACCTAGAGGGGCACACCCAGGAGGGCAATCCCGTTCTGGCTGAGCCACGATCTTGTGAGATTGCGATTCTTGGCGGCCCCGGTTCCCCCTACGACTCCTCCACCGGTATCTCAAGCTAGCGAATCGGCGAGCTTAGGCACCCACGAGATCGAGAACTCCTTCATGCAAAGGCGAGAACACATAAAGGCGGTCCGGCACGATGAGGGCCGTCGTCTTTGCACCTCTCGCGGTAGCAAACCTCGTGTTGCGGCCGGCGGCGGGATCGATGGACTCGATCAGGCCAGGATCGCTGATGGCCACATGTACGAGACCGCTGGCCGGATTGAAGAAAGTCGCATCTGGAACACCCGCAAGGGGCCACTCGCGCCGTATCGTTCCAGCCTGACTATCGATTTCTACAAGCGAGCCGCCATCGCAAGCCACGTATAAAAGGTCGGCTCCGTGGTTGATGTCCATGCCGTGCGCCCCCTGCGCGGGAAGAAGCCAGTGCTGCACCTCCTCCAATTTTGGCAGAGACGCGACCAATACCATGGAAGGATCCCGGATCGCGAGAAACACGCGCTTCCGCTTTGCATCCACCACGCACCACCGCGGTGCGCCAGGAAGCTCGATGGACCATCGCTCTTCGTGTTCGAAGCTATGAATCTGAAGTTCGGGGCCCTGAGATTGGTCGCCGAGACAGGCCACGACCGCGACCTGCCAAGGCGTGACGATCGCCACGCCATTGGGGCGTGGCGCCGTCTTCAAGACGGCCCGGGTTTGCAGCGTATCCGCATCCAGCCAAGCCAAACTTGCTGCGCCGCGATTCGTGACCAGAACGCAGCCCTCATCCGCAGCAACACCTGCCGCTTCTGGAAAGCCGGCCAACGTGGCGACATGGCTGCGGGTGTCCACGTCAATAATTTCAACACTGTCCCGAGCTGTGTGAGCAACGAAGACGCGGCGGCTCTTGGGATCGAACGCGCCGTGATCAAATTTAGTGCCACGTGAATGCGGTAACGCGATGATGCCTGCGGATGTGAGCGCCATGACTCCTCCCCCTCGCGATCTTCTGGAGATCGGACGGAATATTCAGATGGATGCGGGTTGCATGGATGAGGCGCGCCGGTCGCGAGCCGAATGAGTTCGAGTTCGGGCGCAAAACTGTTTTCGCAATGGCTGACGACCAGCGGCTCGGACGGGCCTTTTTTGCACGCCGGATTGTAGGAGAGCGGGTTGATGGCAAAAGGCATTATGCGGTCGCCTAGGCGCTTCGTCGCACGCGTTTGTTTCTGCTCATGACAATTGAATTCTCGCGCCGACGCCCGCATCCCGAGCCAGTTCGTAAGCCCGAACCGCGGCTGCGACGTCCTGGATTCCAGTGCCGGTGCTGTCGAATATCGTGATTTCGGTGGGGCTGGTGCGGCCGGCTTTTTTGGCCGTGATCACCTCACCCAATTCGGCGTGCAGGGCATCGGCGGTCATGCTGCCGCTGCCAATGGCGTGATGCAGATCGCCCATCGCTGCGGACTGCGCGGCGATGTCCGCGATGATAGTCGCACGCGCCATCAGCGCGGGCTCGATCTCGCTCTTTTCGGGGTTGTCGGCGCCCACCGCCGCAATAAAGGTCCCCTCACGCACCTGATCCGGGCCGAGATACGCCGCTTTCGAGGTGGTGCAGATGACGATGATATCGGTTGCGGGCGTCGCATCGCCGAGATTCGTTGCCGCCGTGACAACAATTCCATGCTGAGCCGACATCGCGAGGGCATAGGCGGCGGCCATCAACCGTTGCAGGTCACTCCGCGAGAGGACCATCAGCTCGCTCACGCGAGGCGCCTTTAGCTCGATGCGCGTCACTACGCGGACGATTGATCGAAGAGCTTGACCGGCCCCTTGATCGCCTTCCAGGCGTAATGGCCTCCCGCCATAAACTTGGCATCGAACCCGGCCTTGCGCAGCTTGTCCGCCGTTTCACATCCGATGTGAAAGCCGTAGACACAAAAGGTCACGACCGGTTCCGTCTTCGACAATTCGCCGATCCAGTCATCGAGGCGCTCAG
>JAXDOO010000333.1:0-3481 GCA_034668865.1 Alphaproteobacteria bacterium | reverse complement strand
GACTTCGATATCATCCTCGCTGCTGCGGTAGGTCACGGTCTTGATGACCGAGTTCAGGCCGGGGACGTCGCCGCCACCCGTGAGAATGCCGATGCGTTTCTTTGCCATGATCGCGCTCCTGCACTTCGCAATCTCGTCAGTCACCGCGAGAAGTTTCTTCGAATCGCCCCCATATCAACGTCGCAATCGTGCTCAAGCCGATGAGCGTGACGGCGGGGTGCATGATGAAGACGAAGGTCCATAGCGAAACACCGAGAGACAAACAGGACCATAGCAGGTGGGACGCAAGGGCGAAGCCCATCGCGCCGATTACTGCGCCCGATTTCTCGCTCTCGCGAACTCGACGACTTCTGGATTGGGTCATTCACGACTGATGTCATTCACGACTGATGCAATCAGCGCCAGTTCCGCCCAATGTCCGCTATGCCTCCGATAGCGACCATTCAAGGCATCAGACCGAATTGTAGCGATGTGCCAGGTCCAGACATTCAGACTTCGGGCGACACGGACGATCTGTCGAAGGATTATCCGCAATCCACTGACAACCCGACCGCTCAGTCATTCATTGATTCAGTCTCCGCTTCGTGACTCCGCAAAATGGGAATTTCTCAACGATTACGTGGAGACTTCAGCGTGAAATTGGAAATGCTGGATCGATTCTGTAACTTGCAGAGACAACTCGATCAGCAAGAAGCCCGCACTTTGCGGGCCTCACCGCGCTTCATCGGGCGGCTGTCAGGAGAGACTACACTGGCTGGCTGACTTGGCAGGATTCGAACTTGCACATTCCCTTTTTGAAAATCGCCTTTGAAATCGCGCCTGAATTGGCCGTTATTCCCCGGAAAATCGCCCCAGAGACAAATCGCGCCTGGGCTGCACATTCGGGAACATGCACCCATTCGCGGGGCGTCCGCTCAGACGCATATTTCTTTCGCCTAGGGCTTCAGCATTGTGCCAGGCCGGAGTCGAGCGCCTCGATGATAGTGTCGATCTGGGTTGGTTCGACGATTAAAGGCGGCGTTAGGTTTATGTTGCTTCCGGACGCGCGCACCATAACTCCCGCAGCGGCCGCGCCAGCAGCTATCCGTGCCATCAGCGCTTCACTTGCCGGAGTCTTCGATGCACGATCGGTCACGATCTCGAGGCAGGTCATGAGACCTTTGCCACGCACATCACCAACCAGCGCATGCCGCTGATGCAGCCGTTCCATTCCAGCGAGGAGGCGTGAACCGCAGGTAGCGGCGTTTTCCCATACGCGCAAGTTCTCTGCCACATCGAGCGTGGCTAGTGCCGCGGCGCATCCCACCGGATGACCCGAATAGGTATAGCCGTGCCCGATCGTGGTGAAGCGATTGCCGTCGGTCTCGAACGCGTCGGCAATTCGCTTGTTGACCAATGTGGCACCGAGCGGAAAATAGCCGCTGGTGATTGCCTTTGCCAAACACATGATGTCGGGCTTCACGCCCCACCCTCGGCTGCCAGACTTATGGCCCGTGCGGCCGAAACCGGTAATCACCTCGTCGGCAATCAAAAGCACCTTGTATTTGTCGCATACGGCACGCACTAGCGGCCAGAAATTGCTTGGCGGCACCACCAGCCCGCCGGCCCCAGTGACCGGCTCGGCGATGAACGCGGCAACGGTGTCGGGGCCTTGAAACAGTATCTCCTCTTCGAGCAACCGCGCGCACAGTTCCCCGAGGCGCGTGGGGTCGCTTTCGTCCAACGGATTGCGGTAGACGCAAGGCGTCGGAATATGGAAGCACCCCCCGAGCAGGGGTTCATATTGCCGCCTGATATTAGGTTTGCTGTTTAGCGACGCACCGCCGAAATGCGTCCCATGGTAGCCGTTCCGCAACGCGATAAATTTGTACCGGTCCTGAGCGCCCTGGATCTTCCAGAATTGGCGAGCCAGGCGCAGCGCGGTTTCCACCGCGTCGGACCCGCCGGACGACAGGAATACCCGCCGCATCCCATCAGCTTCGAACCAGTCGTCGATTAAGCGACGAGACAGCTCTTCCGCCGGCGCGTTGGTGGTGCCTCGGAACGCCGAGAAATACGGCAGCCGATCGAGCTGCGCCGCGATTGCGTGCTTGATCGGACTGGCGCTGTACCCAAGGGTCACATTCGCCAGCCCGCCACTCGTGGCATCGAGCAGCATCCTGCCATCACTATCGACGATATAAACACCCTCGCCCCTGACGATCTCCTTTGCCGGATTCGCCAAGCCCTCGGCAGGGCTCCCCATGCCATGCCAGAAGTAGGAAGCTTCGGATTTGTTGGCATCGGGGCCGATCAGCCGGTCGGAGAGTGCCATTTGTTGCTCTTCTCGCGCGCCCAGGTTTTCATTTCGCCGGGTTAAAAAGAATGTCTTGGAACTTGGCGAATTCCTGCATTGTGACCGGCGCCTCGATGCGTTTGAACTCGACCGCCTGTTGGATGCTGAGCTCGGCTTGGTTGACGGGGCCGAGGCGCAGAGCTTCCTTGGGGTAGATCAGGTCGCGGATGCGGCGCGCTTCTTCCACAGACACCCCCTTCGCTTCGGCGTACCATTGCAGCGCCGTCGGATCTTCATACATCCAGTCGATCGTTTGCTGATAAGCTTGCATGTAACGGACATAGACGTCGCGGCGTTTGGCGAGATCGTTGCTGTTGGCGACCAGCGCACGGATGGTGAGAGTTCGGAAGGCGGCCAGTTCCTCGCCCGCGGCTATGAAGCGAACCTGGTCGCGCGCCGGGCCCAAGCCCAGACCACCGTCGGTATTGTAGCCCACATCGATCTGACGGGAGATAACCTGCGTTAGCGTGGCGGTGTCGCCGCCGGTCGCGACCATACGTGCCTTGCTACCGGCCTGCTTCAGCATCGCCAGCCCAGCGACATTGGTCGACGAGCCGGCAGTCGAATAGGCGACAGTACTGGTCTCTTTCAAATCCTTGAAGCTTTTGATCGGACTGTCGTTCCGGACGTACCAGCGCAGGTCATGCGCTCCAGTATAATTAGCCGAGATGAGCTTGACCGGCGCGCCCTTGGTGGCAGGCGCGAGGAACCCTGCGACGCCGACGGCGACGCCGATATCTGCGCTGCCGGAGATAACGGCTTGGAGAGTGGCACCGCTGCCGTCAGTATAGTTGACAGTCAACTCGATACCTTTGTCGCGGAAGAAGCCTTTCTTCTGTCCGAACTCAGATACCGACACGTCCCAATCGCCACGCGTACCGCTCGCGACTCGGATGAGGTCCGCTGCCGTCGCGGCTGCGGATAGCATTATGGCGGGGGCTGCCAGCGCCAGAAACAGCGCAAGCTTGTGTCTCGTGGTCATGTGTTTTCCTCCGTGCGTTCTATTTGGTTGGTGACCCGTGGCCGCGGCGCGACTGCGCCATCCGTTCGAGTAGGTTGTTTCCCACCATTGTTATAGCGAAGATGACGATCAACACTGCATAAACATCGACGAACCGAGATTGGTTGTAACTAGTAATCACCATG
>JAXDOO010000332.1:0-3207 GCA_034668865.1 Alphaproteobacteria bacterium | reverse complement strand
TCCGGGACTTTACCTGTCCAAGTCCAGGCCAGGTCTGCCGTTGGGGCGACTATGCGCAAGCGTCGCCCGATCCCCGGCCGTCCTTCGCGGGACGAGGCCAAGTCTGGGGGACGAGCAATTACTCCGGCGTGGCAGCTCCTTCAACCAGCGCCTCGAACTTCCGCACCTGGATCTTCGACTTGCGGCCCTGATCTAAGCCGGCTCATAACCATTTGATACAGCAAGGGCTGCCCGCAACGGCAGCCCTTGTTGCTGTGGAACGACCGATGACCGTCGAACCCGCCCAAATCCGCATTTACGTCGATGCCGATGCCTGTCCGGTGAAGGATGAGATCTATCGCGTCGCCGGCCGCCACCAACTGCGGGTGTTCGTTGTCACCAACAGCTTCATACGCGTGCCGCAGGACCCGCTGATCGAACGTATCGCGGTGGCGGCCGGCCCCGATGCCGCCGACGACTGGATCGCCGAGCGGGCGGATGCTTCCGCCATTGTGATCACCGCCGATATTCCGCTGGCGGACCGCTGCGTGAAGACCGGCGCCACGGTGATTGCGCCAAACGGACGGGCATTCACAAAGGATACCATCGGCATGGCGCTGGCGCTGCGTGACCTGATGACGGATTTGCGTTCGGCCGGTGAGGTGACCAGCGGTCCCCGCCCCTTCTCGCCGCGCGACCGCTCGGCATTTCTCTCCGCGCTCGACCAGGCGATCCGCCGGCTCGCACGTCGACCATAGCCAGTCTGCGCAATGATGCCGCCGGTCTCCGGGCAAATCCGATCGGTGCGCCTGCGAGCTCAGATGACGTAAGGGATCCCGCGCTTCACGCGGTAGTCGATGTCGGACCGGTTAGCGATAAGCGCCGACAATGGCTCTCGTCGCATTCAGCGTGCGGGCACCATCGGCGGCGCCCGCCTGATTCTGTGGGATACCTATCTTCCGCCCGTTATACAGCTTCAGCGGCGTGCTCATATAAGGAATGCGTGTGCAAGAGACGCCCGCCGCAGCGCATTTGTCGGGATAGGACATGATGTCCCGGAACCTCCCGGCAGGCGCGGTGTCGACATAGCCGTAATTGAACTTGGCGTTCGAGGCCGCAGGTTCCACGTAACGGTCGTGGTGGAGACCCATGTTATGTCCGGTCTCATGCGCCAAGGTATGTCCTTCGATGCAGTTATAGTTGCCCTTGGTCGACGTGACGACGGAAAAGCCGCTATTGGAGTCCGCGGCTGTCGGCGGGTCCGGGACCCAAGCAATGCCGCAAGCCGCTCCGGCTTTGCGCATCAGTACGACCAGGTCAGCGTCATATTGCTCGCGCTTACCCCGTACGCCAGCAAACTTGCCAGTTTGATTGTTCCCGGTTCCAAAGCAATTGGGAAAGTTGGTCAGGTCGCAGAGCATGCCTGTGTAGTTGTTTGCGGTATTCGTACCGTACACAGTCGTATCGGCGTAGTTCACTTCAATTTGTCCGCCGACGCGCACGAACTTTATCAAGACGCCGCTACGGGCGAAGGCTTGGTTCGCGAGAGAAATCGCCAGATTGATGCGTGCCTGCATGCATTGCTGGTCTTGCGCAACGGTACCGCCGGCAACGCATTCAGCTCTCGCAGTGATTGTATTCGCCACCAGCACCTTGATCTTGGTCACCGTCCCGGCCGCAGCCACGTCGGCCGGTGGTTCCGCAGCTTCGCTTTTATTTGGGATGGCTCCCGGAGGCAGCGGCACATGCATGTCCTTCGGTATTTTGCTCTCATCAATTTCGATAATCCGATGCAAGCGGCCGGAAACCGGCTCGATGCTATAGAGCCGCCCTCCCTTTTGGATTTGACCGAGAACTGAGTTGTTGTTGATCACCAACGTCACAAAGCTCGGGTCGTTTCCGTTGGCTTCGCCGGCCCAGATGTAGCCACCCTCATCCGGCGCTTCGATGTCCTTGCGTTCCGCCGTCACGCTGACGCCGGGAAACAGGTCAAGCGTAACCGCCCTGCTCAGTGTCCGAGCCTGCTCCAGCCGATTGCGGGCATTGTCCAACCCAACGGGAATGATGCGCGCCAGTTCGCTCGTGTTCAGACTGACCAGCCGGTCCCGCAGCGCGCCGTCATCGCGACCTCGCAAGCCGTCGCGCATGGTTCCTCCGCTCGGCGGGGCCGCGCGCATTTCCGCTGCGGTCGCCGGTTCGAACAGACCGGCAGCGGCCGCGGTGCTGATGCTCGCGTCCAGCATGGCAGCGGCAAAGATGGCAAGGAAAGCTGTTGCGGCCAATGGCCGCGTTTGCTTGCAGGAAATCATGGCTCTACCCCAGCGAATATTCGTCGCATTCAGGGGCGTGACCCTAAGGAGAAGGGATGAACGATTTACTGATGGAACCTGATAAAAACCCGTTTCATCAGCTTAACCTTCCGTCTGCGCAATAATGCCGCCGGTCTCCGCGCAAATCCGACCGATGCGCTTGGCAGGCTCAGATGAGGTAAGGGATCCAGCGCTTCACGCGGCGCATATAGTCGATGTAGGGCGGGCCGAAAATTTTGGTCAGCCGCGTCTCGTCTTCCAGCACGCGCTGCTGGAACCAGTAAAGGTGGAAGGCAAGCAGCAGCACCGCCGCCCAGGACCAGAAAGTGATCGCCAGTCCGAGCATGAAGATCAGATGGCCGAGATACATCGGGTTGCGCGTGTAAGCATAGATGCCCTGATCAACCATGCGCTCGGGCGGGATCTCGATGCCGGGCCCGCCGCCGCCGACGCGCTCGCGATAATTGCCCGACAGCCGGTACTGCCCATAGCCCCAGATCAGGAGCGGGATGCCCAAAAGCAGGTTCCAGCCGATGAAATGGATGCGGCCGCCATGCCAGAGATATTCAAACAAAAACACCAGCACCGGATAAAGCGCGAAGGTCCGGTTCGAGGTGCTCTTGAGCCAGCGCTTGAGGGTTTTCGGGCGCGCAGGCTTGGCGGCAGTTTCTTGCATGCATTCTTTTAGAGGCAAACCCGCGCGGTTGTCATTAACGCAGCCGCCTTTCTGATCATTCTAAGGCCCACGAAGTGGGCGAGCACGAGAACGACGTGTGTGGAAAACCTGTGGATCGGCTGTGAACTGCTGTGGAAGGTGGGCCCGAGCCGGTGAAGTGGGCCGGTTCGCCGACTAGATCATGCCCCTAGTTGTTTTAATGTAGCGCTCGCGCCAGCTTCTCGAACACCGCCGCCAGCCTGG
>JAXDOO010000331.1:0-7389 GCA_034668865.1 Alphaproteobacteria bacterium | reverse complement strand
AGAATCTACCGGTGCGATCGTGGTGTTGAAGGGGCCGGACACGGGGGTTGCCGCTCCCGATGGCCGCCTCGCGATCGCATCCAATGCACCGCCTTGGCTGGCCACCGCGGGGTCCGGCGACGTGCTGGCGGGCATGATCGCGGGCCTGCTGGCGCAGGGGATGCCGCCGTTCGAAGCTGCCGCCGCCGCCGTCTGGCTGCATGGCGAGGCGGCGGCGGAATTCGGCCCCGGCCTGATTTCCGAGGACCTGCCGGAACAGCTGCCCGCGGTCTATCGGCGGCTGCTCGCGATCGTTTAGTCGGCGGCGCCAAACGGCCTACGCGCGGCTTTTTGCTTCTCGCCGGTTTCGTAGTGCCGTCCCTGCGTCGCCAGTTCGGCTTCCTGGTCCTCTTCTTGGGTCCAATGGCCAAGCGAGTAGCCGTAATAGGGCGGCTTCAGGTTCAGCGGCGGCAACTGCAAATCGCGCCAGATTTCGATCGCGCGATCCATGAATTGCTTCTTCGGCAGCGAGAGCGGCGGATAGGGCCAGGGCATGGTGGCGTCGATCAGCACCGCGGTAGAGCGCGGCGGCTTGCCGCCCATCAGGCCGCGCGTCTGGTCCGGCGGCACCGCCGCCGGATCGAGCGGGAAGGTGGGTGCCTCCACAACCTCCACATCGCGGAAGGGCTGCGCGCGATAGGCGATAGCCCAGAGGATGTTCTCGGCATCCCTGATGTCGATGTCCTCGTCGACCGCGACGAGCATTTTGCCCATGAATTTCTCGGCGAGGATTCTCAGGGCTTTCTTGCCATCTTCGGGACCAGGCTTCTTCAGCTTCACCACGGCGACGGCGTTGGAGCCTGCGCATTCCAGATATTCGACTTGCACCACGTTATCGAGCCCGGCGGCGCGGAGGAGGCGCACGCCCGCCGCGGCGCGGCCGATATTGCGCATCTTCGAGCTTTCGCTCGGCGGCATTTGGCTCAGGATCGAAAGATAGATCGGCTTCTTGCGCATGGTGATGGCGGTCACGTCCATGAAGAAGCTGTAGTCGCGCTGCGCCATGTAGCCGGGGAATTCGCCGAAGGCGCCTTCCATCTCGACGACATCGTTAGGCACGGAGCCCTCGATCACGATCTCCGCGTCAGCCGGCACCAGCAGATCCTGCGTCACGCATTTCACGAGTTCGATCGGCTGGCCGATGAGACCTCCGGCCACGTCGTATTCGCACTGGTCGTTCGGGATGCGTGTCACCGCCGCGTAGGTGACATGCGGCGGCGCGCCGATCACGATGGCGGCGGGGGTGTGCGAGGCGCCTTTTTCGCGCCATTTGTCAATGTGGTAACGCATGCCCCAGTTGAGGCGGCCCAGGAGCACGCCGATGCGGTCTTCGGCTTTCACCTGGCCGCGGTAATTGCCCATGTTGTGCATGCCGTTGTCCGGATCTTTCGTGATCCAGTGCCCGGCGGTGGTGTAGGGGGCGTTGTCGAAACCGGGGGTGGAGATCGGGATCGGCAGCCGGCCGAGGCCGCCGCCCGGCTTTTTCAGCTCATCACCGGTGATCACGACTTCCTGGCAGCCGGCTTGCTTGACCACCTTCGGCGCGATCTGGTTGGTCAACGCATTTTTCCAAACCTTCTCGATGTCCTTGAGATCGCAGCGCATGCCCATGGCATAGATTTCCGCCGAGCCCGCGAGCGCCCCAACGATGACCGGAATGTCGTGCTTCTGACCGCGGCTATCGACGATGTTTTCGAACAGGAAGGCTTTGCGCTGGCTCTCCGGCAGACCACGGAATTGCAGGCGGACCAGCGGATGTAGTTCAGTATCCTTGTTGATCGGCGTCGTTACCCGCTGAAGCTTGCCGGCCTTGTCGAGCGCTTCGATGTATTCACGCAACGTGTGCCAATAGGAGGCCATGTCGTCCCGTCTTGGTTGTAAAACATCCCGGGGCAGGCATACCGCCAACCCAGGCGCTTTGCAAAAATTAAAAGTCGTTTCGTTTCTTGAAACTGGTCTTCTTTAGCGCCGCCGGCTCGGACCGGGCGTGCATTAATCTGCTACACCACTCGCTTTGCCGGTGTCAGGCGCCTTGGGACCATCCATGTTCACGGCGGTTGCCGCCTGGACCTTTTGCACGATGTCGGCTGGGGTTTCGACGATGGTGCGCACGATTTTCTGCACCTCTTCGCCGGAAACCGGATCGAGCTCGAGATCGAGCTGTTCCACCTCCTTGCGGAAGGCGGGGTCGCGGGCCATGGCGTCAAAGGCGCGGCGGAGCAAAATGACGCGATCGGCGGGTATGCCGGGAGGGCCAACAAAGGGCTGCTGCATGGCGATCGGCTGGCTGATGAACGCGAACATTCTGCGCTGCTCCTCGTTTTGCGCCAGCTCGGTGAGCAGCGGCACGTTCGGGAGGTCGTCGTCCTTCTTCAGGCCAATCTGCACCAGCGCGATGACTTTGTTGTCCCTCACCCAGTCCGGCTTCGTCGATTTCCACGACGACCACCTCGCGCTGCCGTCGCCTTGCACTTCGCCGCGTTCCATCGCGAGACGCAGCGTGTTGCCGCCTTCGTAGCCGGTGACGATCTTGAATTTGGTGCCGAGGGTGTTGTTCAGCAGCTGCGGATAGGCCGCCTTGGTGCCGGCGGCCCCGGTCGCGCCCATGATGACTTCCTTGCGCTTGGCCTCATCGATCGTCTTGACCCCCGCTGTATGCCAGATCGAAATCGTGGTCGCGGTCTGCAGCAGGCTCCCGATCCAGTTGAGGTCTTCCGCTTTGAACCGCACCCCGGGCTGGCTGATCGCCTGATAAACCGGCATCGAATTGTTGACGGTGGCGATCACGGTGCCGTCTTTCGGAGCCGTCTCGTAAAGGAAGTTCGTCGCCTTGATGCCAGAGGCGCCGGGCATGTTCTCGACCACGAAAGAGGGATTGCCGGAAATATATTTGCCGAGGTAGCGCGCGGTCAGCCGCGCGGCGCCGTCGTAACCGCCGCCGGAGCCGGTACCCACGATGATGCGGATCGTTTTGCCGGCGAAAAAGTTTTCCTGCGCCGAGGCGGATTGCAGCACGGACAGGAGGCCGAAGCCGGCGAGGCACGCGGCAAACAGGCGGCGGGGCGGGATTTGAACCATGTTTTATCCTTGGAAGTACCGTGGAGGCACCGCGGCCGATAACTAGCACTGTGGTGGGGCGCGCGAAAGCGCCGCGCAGGCGCGCGTTCTTGGCCCTGTTTAGCTTGGCGAACCTGGTTTTGGCACCATTTTAATGGTGCGGCGGCTGATGGGCGTGTTATAAGCCGCGCCGCTTCTGGGATTGCGCGGCGAGACCCTTTTCGGATACGCCTCAAGCTATCCTCCACTAGTGCCCCTTCCGAAGTTCGTGGTACCTCGGGGCATGTTCTGACACGAACTTCGGAAGCAGGGGCACTGGCACGTTTAATGGTTTCCAGTGCCGCTTTTCGATTTGAAGTTCCTAGATGAACTTGTGGCGGATGGTGTAGGGACCTCAAATCGGCGGCATTGGTCGTCGCATGTGCGATGCCCAATGCGGGCGTGGCGGAATTGGTAGACGCGCGGGATTTAGGTTCCCGTGGCGAAAGTCGTGGGGGTTCGAGTCCCTCCGCCCGCACCACGCCGACTGATAGCGGGTCTCGTAAGCCCGCTTTGCTAAAGAATGCCCCGCGACTTCGGCTCAATGAGAAAGTGATGTGATTGGACTATGCAAGTGACAGAGACCAGGACCGAAGGTTTCCATCGCGAATTTCAAATCGTGCTGCCGAAAGCCGACCTTGCCGCCAAGGTTGACGCCCGGCTCGGCGAGCTGAAGCAACGCGTGCAGATCCGCGGCTTCCGTCCCGGCAAGGTGCCAGTCGAGCATCTCAAGCGGGTCTATGGGCGTGGCGCAATGCTCGACGTGATTAATTCGGCGGTAAACGAGGCGACCTCGCAGCTCATTACGGAGCGCGGACTGAAACTCGCCACCGAGCCGAAGGTGACGCTGTCAGAAGATGAAGCGGTGGTCGAAAAGGTCATCAAGGGCGAGTCCGACCTTTCCTATAAAGTGGCGCTCGAGGTGGTGCTGCCGATCCAGCTGGGCGATTTCAAGACCCTCAAGCTTGAGCGGCTGACGGCTGAAATCACAGACGCCGAAATGGAAGAGGCACTTAAACGTGTGGCCGAGGCCAACCGTCCGTATTCCGCAAAGCCGGAAGGCGGCAAGGCCGACAACGGCGACCGCGTGACCATTTCCTTCGAAGGTAAGCTCAATGGCGAGCCCTTCCAGGGCGGCAAGGGCGAGGACGTCGTCGTACAGATTGGCTCGGGCACCTTCATTCCCGGTTTTGAGTCTCAACTCGTCGGAATGGCCGTCGGCGACAAGCGCACTCTCAACGTCACCTTCCCGGCGGACTACGGCAATGAGAAGCTCGCGGGCCAACCGGCGGAATTCGACGTGGAAGTCAAGGCGATCGAGACGCCGAAGGAAGTAGCCATCGACGATGCCTTCGCCACCTCGCTCGGCATGAAATCCCTGGACGACCTGAAGAATGCCGTGCGGGACCGTATTTCCAAGGAACACAGCGCGGTGTCACGGCGCCGGATAAAGCGCGAGTTGCTCGATCAGCTCGACGCCATGCACAAGTTCGAGCCGCCTCCCACGCTGATCGACAAGGAATTCGACCAGATTTGGAAAACCGTACTGTCGGACCTGCAAGCCAGCAACCGCACCTTCGCCAATGAAGGCACCACCGAAGAAGCGGCAAAGGCCGACTACCGCGGCATCGCCGAGCGGCGCGTTCGGCTCGGCCTCGTACTGGCGGAAGTGGGCGACAAAAACAAAATCAAGGTGACCGACGAAGAGCTCAGCAAGGCCGCGATGGAAAGCGCACGACAATTCCCCGGCCGCGAGCAGGAAGTCTGGCAATACTACCGAGATAATCCCCAAGCCCTCACCACGCTGCGCGCGCCGATCTTCGAAGAAAAGGTCATCGACTTTATGGTCGAACTCGCCAATGTGACCGAGAAAAAGGTGTCACGGGAGGAGCTCTACAAGGACGAGGCGGGGGAGGGCGATCATGACCATGCGCATCACGATCCCGCCGACCATGACCATGACCATGACCACCATCACCACCACCCCTGAGCGCGGTTGGTCGCCGTCGCGGCGGCGTATATGATGTGATTCCATTCTTGCGGGGTACCGGCCGCCGGCCGGGATGCATTAGACCCCGTGGCAATCTTTCGCCGGCATCCTATATCAGGTGAGAAATGCGCGACCCCGTTGACACCTACATGAACTATCTTGTTCCGATGGTGGTCGAACAGACCAACCGTGGCGAGCGCGCCTACGATATTTATTCGCGCCTCCTAAAGGAGCGAATCATTTTCATCACCGGCCCGATCGAAGACGGTATGGCGACCCTCGTCGTAGCGCAGCTGCTTTTTCTGGAAGCGGAAAATCCAAAAAAGGAACTTTCGATTTACATCAATTCGCCGGGTGGGCTGGTGACCGCCGGCCTCGCGATCTACGACACGATGCAATTCATCCGCCCTGGGATTTCCACATTGTGCATTGGGCAGGCGGCCTCTATGGGCTCGCTGCTCCTCACCGCGGGCGGGCCAGGCATGCGCTTTGCGCTGCCTAATGCGCGGATCATGGTGCACCAGCCTTCCGGCGGGTTCCAAGGTCAGGCCACCGACATTATGCTGCATGCTCAGGAGATCCTGAACCTGAAAAAGCGACTCAACGAAATCTATGTGAAGCACACCGGCCAGAGCCTGAAAAAAATTGAGGACGCGCTGGAGCGCGACTACTTCCTCACGGCCGAAATGGCGCGCGATTTCGGCCTAGTCGACAAGGTCATCGATAGGCGGCTGGAGGAACTTCAGGCCAAGAGCTAGTCCGGTATACTGTTTTCCACCCCGCCGCAGACCCCACCTTGATTCGGTCTTATTCGGGTTGAAGACCGGAAATGAGGGCCTTGCCGGTTCCCCGTGCGGGAAAATGTCCCTAGAGTCTGGGGTTATTATCGTTAATAGATTCTTGATTATCGGACCCTTAGCATGTTTCGGTACCAATACGTTAGCTTGGGTAGGTTAGCTTGGGGCCGACCGCGGCGCCAAATAGGCGCCAGTCCCGGTCGGGCAGCACGGAGATGGGAATGAGCAAGGTCGGCGGCGGGGATTCGAAGAACACGCTTTATTGCTCGTTCTGCGGCAAGAGCCAGCACGAGGTGCGCAAGCTTATTGCCGGCCCTACTGTCTTTATCTGCGACGAATGCGTCGAACTTTGCATGGACATCATCCGTGAGGAAAACAAATCCTCGCTCGTGAAGTCCCGCGACGGGATTCCGACGCCGAAAGAAATACGCAAAGTTCTAGACGACTATGTCATAGGGCAAGACCACGCCAAGAAGGTGCTCTCGGTCGCCGTCCACAATCACTACAAGCGACTCAACCACCAGACCAAGCACAACGACGTCGAGCTGGCGAAATCCAATATCCTGCTGATCGGTCCGACCGGCTCCGGCAAGACGCTGCTGGCGCAGACGTTGGCGCGCATCTTGGACGTGCCTTTCACCATGGCAGATGCCACCACGCTGACCGAAGCCGGCTATGTCGGCGAGGACGTCGAGAACATCATCCTCAAGCTGCTGCAGGCCGCGGACTATAATGTCGAGCGCGCGCAGCGTGGCATCGTCTATATCGATGAGATCGATAAGATTTCACGCAAGTCCGACAACCCATCGATTACCCGTGACGTCTCGGGCGAGGGCGTGCAGCAGGCCCTGCTGAAGATCATGGAAGGCACCATCGCCTCCGTGCCGCCGCAGGGCGGGCGCAAGCATCCGCAGCAGGAATTCCTGCAGGTTGACACCACGAACATTCTCTTCGTCTGCGGCGGTGCCTTCGCCGGCTTGGAGAAGATCATCTCTGCGCGCGGCCGTTCCACCTCGATCGGCTTCTCCGCCAAGGTGCTGGCGCCCGAGGACCGGAAGGCGGGTGAAATCTTCCGCGAGGTCGAGCCGGAGGATCTGCTCAAATACGGTCTGATCCCTGAATTCGTCGGCCGCTTGCCGGTTGTGGCGACACTGGAGGACCTTGACGAGCCGTCGCTCAAGCTCATCCTCACGCAGCCGAAGAACGCGCTGGTGAAACAATACCAGCGGCTGTTTGAGATGGAGAGCGTCGACCTGACGCTCGCCGAAGAGGCGTTGGGCGCCATCGCCCGCAAAGCGATCGAGCGCAAAACCGGCGCCCGAGGCCTGCGCTCCATCATGGAGAGCATTTTGCTCGATACCATGTTCGACTTGCCCAGCCTGGAAGGGGTGGAGGAGGTCGTGATCTCACGCGAAGTGGTCGAAGGTACAGCGCGACCGCTCTACATTTACGCCGACAGGGCGGACC
>JAXDOO010000330.1:0-3934 GCA_034668865.1 Alphaproteobacteria bacterium | reverse complement strand
CCTCGCTCGACCATCGGCTCCGTGTCACTGGCGGAATTCTTTCTGACCGTGGCTATCTCGGTCACATTTCTCATCGCACTAGATTTCAGCGGATATTGGCAAGTCGTACTCGGCCTCGTGATCGGCGGCGCCATGGCCGCGCCGCTCGCGGGTTATCTCAGCCGCATTCTCGCGCCGCGCATATTGATGATCCTGGTAGCGACGGTGATTTCTATTCTGAGTATCTACAGCCTGGTGCGGCTGGCGATCGCGGCTGCGAAGGCGTTGACTTAATACTCCAAGCCGCTATCTGCGCCGGGACGGCACCGGCCGGTTTTGGGATCGATTTCCCGCGAGTTGGTAGTAGGTGGGTGCCGCTTCGCATACCAGGCCGGTGGCATGCCGGCGTGGTTGATAAGCTTTGCCGTTACGGCGACCATGTCGTGTTGAACGAAGGTGAAGCCTGTTAACACATTGAAGCGGACCGTGCGTATCTGCGGATCGCAAGCGCGCGGAGGAGCGAAATGGCGTAGAACGAAACGAGGATAAGCAAGGATTTCTCCGTGCTCGTAAACACGGTCAATCTTGTGCCCTTTGCTATTAGCCCTACTTTGCTCGAGTGTGTCGCTATATCCGGTGACGAAGGAAGGATCAAAGGCGTAAACGTAACGAATGCGCTTATCGGCATAGGAAGCCTGCTGCGCCAATCCGCCGCCCAGCGAGTGTCCGACCGCGACGATTGTCGGCGTGCCTGCGCAACGCTGCTTCGCCCTGTTGACTATATCTTCGATATTGTCACGTACCTGCTGGTACTGATCACGAATGGGAAGCGGGCGTGTGATCCAATGAAGATTCGACATCCAGTCATCGAGCCGCTCGAATTCCGTTCCGCGAAACGCAATGACGATTTCCTTGCAATCATTGCGTCGCCAAACCTGGTAGCCGATTCCGGGTAGCCGTAGTCCGCACGGGGCACCATCGGGACACGGAAGCGGGCCTTCCACAGGCGGTTCCGGGTGCCAGCCGGCGATCCAAATCTTCGCCGAAGGCGGAAGTTTTTTCCAGCGCGTTTCTGATCCCTTTTCATCATAGGCGCGCAGTGCGAAAATGGCATAGCGCACATAGTGACCGGCATAGTCCTTTGCCAGCAACGGCCGTCGCGCTTGAGCGCTGTCAGAACTACCGCTCCTGATGATTACTTCTTTCTCGTCTTGAAGCGGATGGAAATTGGCGCAGCCGGATAGTCCGATCACGGCTCCCGCCAGTATTCCTCCGCGCACCAAAGCCCTTACAACAGTCCCCATCCCCGAAGTCCCCTCGGAAAGGGTATTCAGACATTTTTGCAATTTTCAAGGGAAGTCTGCGTGAAGGCCCTGAGCTACCTCGTCGGTGCCAGGCGCAGCACTTCAGCCGCCGCCATCATTTCCGCAAAGCGAAAGGCGCGACGCTCCAGCGCGCGCTCATCGCGGCCCCAGAATTCCATATTCCAGTCTTCGTCCACATGCGCCGCTGCCCAGGCTTCCTCCACCGACAGCCTTCCGCGCAGCAACGCAAGCGCCAGCAGCGCGGAGCCGGTCAGCGTTGTAATGGAAGACACCGCGCCCAATCGCCATGCATCCGCGGGAATTGCGGCCGTGGCCGCGGCCACAGCTTGCTCCGGCTGCTCGACGAACATCACGCCGGTTGCCAATGCGAAACGCGCTCCGAGAACGTCGCGCGCCCAGGCAACAATAGGGTCCCACTGCCGCTCTTGCCGTTCGACCAACGCCCGCGGCCCCTGCGCGCGATAAAACAGAAGGTCGGAGCCGAGGTACTGCGCGATCTCCTCCGCCACCGGCAGCGGGCTCTGCGCCACGCCGTCGATGATGGAATTGGCCAGCCGCGTGAGCGGCATGGCGGCAGGGTCGACCACGTCCTTCTGTGCGTTCCATTCTGCCGCGAGCGCTTCAGCCAAGCCGGACGCGGGCGCGGTCAGTGGCCGCCGCGCCGGGGTCCGCACCGGCTTGCCGTCGAGCAGGACCGCGAAACCTGGCGGCTCGCTCTCCACAGTCGCTCTGTCATAAAAACGGCCGCGCCGGACTGGCCGCATGGAGCGCCGCGCCGCCTCCATGGCGTCAAGCGGGTCTTTGGCGAAGATTTCTTCGAAAATGTCGCGCATGCGGCCTTTTACGTCCTGTGGCGGGCGCCGTCACCCTATTGTGCACCGCAACAGTGCCCGATTACCGCCTTCTTTCATGGCCTTCTGGCGGCGTAATGATAATTAGCAAAGCACCGTGGCGGCTCGTTGTTTTGTCCGCTTTTGATAGCTTTCGTAACCCTCCTCCCCTAAAATCGCAGCCGGATTCGACGTTCAAAACAAGCCGATATGGCGGAGGATGATTGCGAAGCGGTCCTCTTGCTGGTGGCATACTTTGGGGGGCGTGCGAGGCGTAGATGAAAGACACTGACATCGCCGCCCCCGATTACTTCCACAAAGTCGTCGATTGCCAATGGGCCTGCCCGGCGCACACGCCGGTCCCCGAATACATCCGATTAATCGCGGCGGGCCGCTACAGCGACGCCTACATGATCAACTGGAAGTCCAATGTGTTTCCCGGAATTTTGGGACGCACCTGCGACCGGCCGTGTGAACCGGCCTGCCGTCGGGTGCGCGTGGAAAAGGAGCCGGTAGCGATTTGCCGCCTGAAAAGGGTGGCGGCCGATTACAAGGACGACATTCGCGCCCGTCTGCCCCAGCCCGCGGCCACGAAAAACGGAAAACGGATTGCCCTCGTTGGGGCCGGCCCGGCATCACTGACGGTCGCGCGCGACCTGGCGCCGCTGGGCTATCACTGCGTGGTCTTCGATCAGGATCCGAAGGCCGGCGGCATGATGCGCACGCAGATCCCGAAATTCCGCCTGCCGGATTCCGTCATCGATGAGGAATGCGATTACGTCCTCAATCTCGGCATTGAATTCCGCAGCGGGCAGCGCATCGACAGCCTGAAGGCGCTGCTGGCCGAAGACTGGGACGCGATCTTTGTCGGATCCGGTGCGCCGCGCGGCCGCGATCTCGACCTGCCCGGCCGCCACCAAGTGGCGACGAATATTCATATCGGCATCGACTGGCTCTCCAGCGTCTCCTTCGGCCACATCAGCAAGATCGGCAAACGCGTGATCGTGCTCGGCGGCGGCAATACCGCGATGGACTGCTGCCGTTCCTCGCGCCGGCTCGGGGGCGAAGACGTCAAGGTGATCGTGCGCTCGGGCTTCGAGGAGATGAAAGCCTCGCCCTGGGAAAAAGAAGACGCGATCCATGAAGGCATCCCGATCCTTAATTTCATGGTGCCGAAGGAATTCACCCACCAGAACGGCAAGCTCACGGGCGTCCTGTTCGAGAAGGTGAAGGCGCAATACGACGACAAGGGCCGGCGCAATCTGGTCCCCAGCGGCGAGCCGGACGAGCATGTGCCCTGCGACGACGTGCTGATCGCCGTTGGCCAGGAGAATTCCTTCCCCTGGATCGAGCGCGATGCCGACATCGAGTTTGACAAATGGGGCATGCCGAAGGTCGATCCCAAGACCATGCGTTCCAGCAACCCGCGCGTCTTCTTTGGCGGGGACAGCGCTTTTGGGCCGAAGAATATCATCTGGGCCGTGGCCCATGGGCATGAAGCGGCGGTTTCCATCGATAAAATGCTCAACGGCGAGGACATCAACGACCGGCCCATCCCGGCGGTCGAGTTGATGGGCCAGAAGATGGGCATTCACGAATGGAGCTATGACAACGAGATCGCGGCCGACC
Source organism: Alphaproteobacteria bacterium (assembly GCA_034668865.1). Lineage (GTDB taxonomy): Bacteria > Pseudomonadota > Alphaproteobacteria > Rhizobiales > Xanthobacteraceae > CANKHA01. Next base: position 171 of record JAXDOO010000330.1, on the reverse strand, counting down.
AGCGCTACAAGGTGCCGCACCGGGAAAAAGCCATCGCGCTGAAGGACATCAAGGCCGAAGTCGAGTTGGGCTTCGATCCGCAGCTCGCGCTCGCGGAAGCCGGTCGCTGCCTGAATTGCGATGTGCAGACGGTGTTTTCTTCCTCGCTCTGCATCGAATGCGACGCCTGCG
>JAXDOO010000329.1:0-4027 GCA_034668865.1 Alphaproteobacteria bacterium | reverse complement strand
TTGCCGATCCACACCGTCTCGGCTTTCGCCGTTGCTACGGAAGCTGCCAGCAATGCCGCCGCCAGGGTAAAGCGCTGCATAGTCGTTCTCCAATCGGTTTGTTCGGTGCTTGCAATCGCGATCAGTTGGTCCGCTTGGTGTAGGCGGCGCGGAAGGTGACGTCGCAATTGGTGACGAACAGGAAATCGCTGATACGGCCGGACAAGGTGATGTCCGGGGTCGATGCGGTGACCGTGGGCGGACTTTGCACGAACTGGCTGTAGGGGATCACCTTGTTGGCCTGGATCACGCCGCTTGACGTATGACCGAAACCGGCAGCCGTCCCGCTCGCACCCGCATCGAGGACCAAGGCAAACATCGCGACGGTATTGGCGATGAACGAAATCGACGTCAGATTGCTGTTGCCGGGTACGTTCTTCGGCTTCAACACCGTTTTCACGACAGTATCGGTCCGGATCGGCGCCGATGGGATCGTGTTGCAGGCCGCGGTTGCGGTGTCGATCACCGCTTCGCCTTGCCAGACGGTCACAGCCTGGGCACTCGTCGCAAACAGCGACACGGCCACAAAAGTGGCGGCACTTCGTATCATGGCGGTCCCCCCATCCTGAATGTATCAGCCTACCGTGGTAGTTTACGTTTGTTCAAGGCTTCGCGACCGCCAGACCCGGTTTATTATTGAGCCAGAGTCGGTTGCGAAACCCCACCGGCACCTATCCGGCCGGCCTGCGGCAAGGCGTTCAACTAAGTGGGACTTGCCAATCGACCTTGCCTCCTGAGACGATGCTGTGCCGGCGTCTGACCGGAACCTCCGGCCGGCGCCATGCAGCATGGGAGGTGTTCATGGCCACAGGGAACGGCAACGGCACAAGTCCCAAGGGTCCCCGGTGCATCGCACTGGTGGGCCCGTTCCAAAGCGGCAAGACGACGCTGCTTGAAGCGATCCTCGCGCGCACCGGCGCCATCCAGCGCCAGGGCAAGGTGGAAGCCGGCACGACGGTCGGCGATGCCAGCAAGGAGGCGCGCGACCATGGCATGAGCGCGGAGCTTTCCGCCGCCACCACCAACTTCATGGGCGACAGCTATACTTTCATCGATTGCCCCGGCTCTATCGAATTTTCGCATGACATGCGCGCGGCGCTGCCCGGCGTCGACGCCGCCGTGGTGGTTTGCGAAATGGACGAAAAGAAAATTCCGCAACTGCAGATTATTCTACGCGAGCTGGAAGACCAGAAGATTCCGCACTTCCTCTTTCTCAACAAGATCGACAAGGCCACAGCAGTCATCCACGACGTGTTGCCGCTGCTGCAGCCCGCCTCGCGCTGCAAGCTGCTCTTGCGTCAGCTTCCGACCTTCTCCGGGGAGAGCATCAACGGCTTCGTCGATCTCGCGCTGGAGCGCGCCTTCGTCTACAAGGAACACGCGCCTTCGGAGGTCGTCACGCTTGATGGCGACGTGCTCTCGCGCGAAAAGACCGCGCGCTTCTCCATGCTGGAGACATTGGCTGACCATGACGACGAGCTGATGGAGCAACTGCTCGAGGACATCCCGCCGCCGCGCGACAAGGTGTTCAACGATCTCGCCAAGGAGCTGCGCGAGGGGCTGGTCTGTCCGGTGCTGCTCGGCTCCGCCACGCGCACCAACGGCGTGCTGCGGTTGCTGAAGGCGCTGCGGCACGAGGCGCCGGGCATCGAGGCGACCGTCAAGCGGCTCGGGCTAAAGACCGCAGGCAACGACGCGGCCGCCTTCGTGATGAAGACCCTGCACACCGCCCATGGCGGCAAAATGTCGGTCGCCCGCGTGCTCGCCGGTTCCATCGCGGAAGGCGCGCAGCTGGTCGGGCCCTCCGATATCGCGGATCGCGTGGCCGGCGTGTTCAAGCTGTTCGGTCAGCAATCGGAGAAGCGCGGCGCCGCCGCGGCAGGCGAGACCGTCGCGCTCGGCAAGCTCGATCATGCCAAGACCGGCGAAACCCTGGGGTCCGGCAAGCATAGCCCCGCTCAGATCACCAGGATCGATCCGCATCCGCCCGTGCTCGCCATCGCTGCGGCCGCCAAGGAGCGCAAGGACGACGTCAAGCTCGGCCAGGCGCTCAACAAGCTGGTGGAGGAGGATCCGTCGCTGATGGTGTTCCACAATCCGGAAACCCACGAAGTGGTAATGTGGGGGCAGGGCGAGATGCATCTGCGGGTCGCGGGCGAGCGTCTGACCGAACGCTTCGGCGTCGGCGTGGCGACCCGCCCGCCCTCGGTTGGCTATCGCGAGACCATCCGCAAGGGCGCGATGCAGCGCGGCCGGCATAAAAAGCAGTCCGGCGGCCACGGCCAGTTCGGCGACGTGGTGCTCGAGGTCAAACCGCTGCCGCGTGGTTCCGGATTCAAATTCGAGGAGAAGATCACCGGCGGCGTCGTGCCGCGCAATTACATTCCTTCGGTGGAGGAGGGCGTGTTGGACGCGCTCAAGCACGGGCCGCTTGGCTTCCCGGTGGTCGACCTTGCGGTGACGCTGGTCGACGGCTCGTATCACACCGTTGATTCATCCGACATGGCGTTCCGCCAGGCCGGCCGCATCGGGGTGGTGGAGGCGCTGCCGCAATGCCAGCCGGTGCTGCTGGAGCCGATCCATCTGGTGGAGATTGTCTGTCCGAGCGAAGCGACCGCCAAGATCAACGCCATCATGGCCGCACGGCGCGGACAAATCCTCGGCTTCGATACCCGCGAGGATTGGCCGGGTTGGGACGTGGTGCGGGCGATGATGCCGGAGGTGGAGGTCGGCGATCTGATCGTCGAGGTGCGGTCCGCCACCGCCGGTGTCGGCAGCTTCAGCTTCAAATTCGACCATATGGCGGAACTGACCGGTCGGACCGCCGATCAGATCATCGCGGCGAAAAAGGCAGCCGCCGCGGCGGCGTGAGCGGGCGGGCGTGATCGCGCGCTTCCTCATCGGCGCGGTCTGCTGCTGGCTGGCGGTTCTGGCGCCGCCGTCGGGATCGGCGGCGCTGGATCTGCCTTTCACCGTAAGCAAGCCTGCGGGTGACGGGCCGTTTCCCGCCGTCGTTATCCTGCACGACTGTTCCGGCCTCGGGGCCCGCGCCAGCGGTGCGACATGGCGTTGGTCGAGCCTGCTGACGGTGCGCGGCTACGTCACCATCTGGCCTGACAGTTTCGTCACGCGCGGCCATCCGCGCGGCGTTTGTATCGACGGATCTCCGCCCAGGGTTTCCTACCTGCAACGCGCCGGGGATGCTTACGCGGCGCTGGCGCATTTGCGTTCGCTGCCTTACGTCGACCGCAACCGCGTCGCCGTGATGGGCGGCTCGCATGGCGGTTCATCGACGCTCGCGGCTATCGCCGACATCCCGGAAAATGCGCGGGGCAATGACGCCCGCTTCGCCGCGGCGATTGCGCTCTATCCTGCCTGCGGCCGCAGCATCGGCGGCTGGTCGGTGACGCGGTCAAATGGCGGACGCGAAATCGTCGGTTATGCCGGCGCGTTCAAGCCGTTGTCGCCGCTTCTGATCCTTATCGGCGACCGCGACGACTGGACGCCGGCCGAGCCATGCCGGAGGCTGGCGGCCGCGGCTTCGGAAGCCGGCTACCCCGTTGAGATCGTGGTTTATCCCGGCGTGCACCATTCCTTCGACAGTCCGTACCGCTTGCTGTTCCTTCCGGAACGCCGCAACGTCAATTCCCCGACCGGGAAAGGCGCGACGACAGGTGGCGACGAGCAAGCCTGGGCCGACGCGATCAAGCGTGTCGAAGGTTTTCTGGCCGCACATTTGGGCGAGCCACGGAAATAGCCGCGACGCGCCGGGTGTTCCTTGCCGATCAACCTTCGCTGTGCTTGCGGTTGGTGTAACGGGCGTTGCCGAGGCCGGTGCCGATGGTGAGAATGCCCCAGCGCTCGACGTCTTTCATATAGGGCACTTCGCTCAAGCCCTGCACCACCGCATCGTTGTGCATGACGATGACGGTCTCATCGGGCCCGATCTTCGGAATTGCCTCGCGCAATTTGTTGGGCAGATTGAAGC
>JAXDOO010000328.1:0-9720 GCA_034668865.1 Alphaproteobacteria bacterium | reverse complement strand
GTTAGCAGACCTTTGGCCTTAAGCTTTTTGATGTTGCGGCCGGGCACCTTGTCCTTGCGGCTGAAGCCAAAGAACAAGACTTGCGGGCGCTTGACCTCGCTTCCCGCGTGGTTGCGCCGCCAGGTATGGATGCGATCGAGACGCGGCATCCCGGTGACGATGATGTTCGCCGGATCGATGATGCCGCTGGAGATTTGCAGATCACGCTCGATATCGTTGTAAACCAGAATCTTGCGGCCGGTGAATTTGCCCCGGCCTTTTTCGTAGACCACGCGCCAGAAATCCGCGCGGCGGCGGGTCATGCCGTTGAGGTTTTCTTTTTGCAAAACGATGAAAGGGGTACCGCTTTCTTCCAGGGCAGCGGCGAATTCGCGTTGCACGTAATATCCGAAGTTAACGCCAATCACGGCATCGATGGGATAGCTCCTCGTCAGGCGCTTCCATACCTCGCGCAGGAATTGCCGGTAGCGAATCTTGCTGGCCTCGACCGCAGCATCGTCGGTTAGGTAACGGTCGTGCGACAGGCCCCGCGCCAGCAGCACGCCGGAAATGGCGCGCAAGGCATAGCTCGGCCATACCACCAGCTCGTAATCCTGAGCGTTGGCGAATGTCTCTTCGATATCCTCGCGGACGCCGGCCTTGTCGATGCTCAGGATCAACAAGCGGCGGCGCGGCTTGTTGCTCCGCGATCCAGCAAACGGCAATTCCAGCTTTTGGGTGAGCGCGAGCAGCGCACGCGAGACCAGCCAGGGCATGCGCAGCCGAGACAAAAGCCCGATGAGGGGCCACATAAACGTCTTGACGCGGATGCGTTGGCTCATGTCCAGCCCGGTTCGTAGGGCAGAACGAAGAGTGAATCAAGTTGCAGCGCTGGACCCTTGGCGGATCCCGCGGACTTGACTTGCCGCACACCCGGACGTAAGCAAAAACGCCTCCGCATGACTCCGGCAAAGCGGGAATTTGTCAAGGATTGCAATAAGCTGCTGCTAACTCGCCGGCGCGCGCGCAACCAGTTCCCGGCTACCGGATATTCCGACCGTGCATCAGCCTACCACAAAGAAAATCCATAACTTCGGCGAGTTGTTTGCTGACTATAAGGCTGTCATCGCGAGACGCCCGAGGCTGCTGACTGCGGCTCTGATTTTAAGCCTGGCTGCATCGGTAGCGGAGGGCGTCGGCCTCTCAATTATTTATCCAATATTAGACAGCGTGGTCAGCACGCAGCAAGACCCAGGGCGCCTTTGGTCGGCACTCCGGTCCATAGCCTCGGCCATTTCCAGCAACTCGGTGGTCGAAGGGCTGCTTTTGCTAACGGTCGGGATTTTCTTTCTGAAGGCAGTGCTGCTAATCAGCAGCAATGTCATCATGAATATATGGGTCAACCGGCTGCAGGAAGATTGGTGCCTCGCGGCCATGGGCCACTATCTCTACGGTCCTTACAGCACGATTGTCAGTGTGCGCAGGGGCCAGATCCTGCAAAACGCACTGGGGGAGCCATTTACGGCAGCCAAAGGGGTGGAAACCCTGCTCAACCTGCTTACGAAAAGCATTTTTGCAATCGTTCTGGTTGTCACGCTCTTCGTTCTGAATTGGAAGATGACGCTTGGCTTGCTCCTCTTTGTCGGCTTTGTCGGGCTGATCGTGCGGCCTTATCTGTTTCTTCCAATGGAGAGGCTTGGGCGCAAGCGTATGGTTGCGAAGCAAACTATTCAGGCTGTCGCTGCCGAACCCCTGTTTGCAGCCGGTACGATCAAACTGTTGGGTGCTGAACGGACGGTCCTGCAACGGCTGCGGGCTCCCTTGCGGAAATACACGCGAGCTAGCGTGCTCGTGTCTGTTTTCTCCAAGGCGCCGACCGACCTCGTTGAATTCGTCATCGTCATGGCCGTCGCGGCAACGTTTATGATTCTGGCCCACGGGTTTGGCATGCCGTTTCAGGAAGCAGCTCCGTTGATCGGTGGTTTTGCAGCGGTCTCATGGAGACTGCTGGGAACGCTTAGCAATCTATTGGGCAAGCGCCTGAACATTGCATCCATCGCCGCATCGCTGCTTCTCGTTCAGCGACTTGTTCGCAGAGGTTCGGAACAGGAACGCGCCGACGCCGGCGCGGAACTTGGTGCTGTTGAAACCGATATTGAATTCCGTGACATCAGTTTTGCTTACGCGCCCGGAAATACGATATTTGCATCGCTTTCCTTGACCCTCCCGAAAGGGAAGGTCATCGGCTTGATCGGCACCACCGGCGCCGGCAAATCGACCATCGGCCATCTGCTGGTCCGGCTTTACGATGCCGCCAGTGGTAAGATCTTGATCAATGGTCGCGACATTAAAGAGTTTTCTCACCAGTCAGTGCGGCGGCGGATTGCATACATTGAGCAGAATCCCGTGGTCTTCAACGGCACGATCGAAGAGAATATCCGTCTCGGCGCGCCGGACGCCTCGCACGACGAAGTCGTCACAGCGGCGCATGCAGCAGGTCTCGACGGCTTCATTGATACGCTGCCCAACGGCTACGATACCCCCGTGAGTGACCAGGGCGCGACTCTGTCCGGCGGCGAAAAACAACGTATTGCCATCGCTCGCGCGATCATTCGCAAGCCCGACGTGTTCATTTTTGACGAGGGCACCAGTGCGCTCGATCGCAAGACCGAGGTGGTCATTCAGCAATCCATCCAGAAGCTGGCGGGCCACGCCACGATAATCCTGATTGCGCACCGTATTGTGACGCTGAAGGATGCGGACCTGATTTATGAGATCCTGCCGAGCGGCGAGGCCGTGGTCCGGTCGTTCGAAGAATTGGCCGCCTGATGGACGGCAACAAAGCGGCGAACTCGCGTGGCGGAGTACATGCGACCATTTGCATTGCCGGCCGGATCATCGGGCCGGGACATACTCCATATCTGATCGCCGAGGTGGCGCAGGCGCACGACGGCTCGCTCGGCTTTGCCCATACCTTCATCGACGCAGCCGCCGAAGCCGGTGCCGACGCCGTGAAATTCCAGACTCATTTCGCTGACGACGAATCTACGCAGGACGAGCCGTTCCGCGTGAAATTCTCCAAGCAGGATTCGTCGCGCTACAATTACTGGAAGCGCCTGGAGTTCACCGATGAGGAATGGGCCGGGCTCGTAGAACACGCCAAGGAGAAAAAGCTAACCTTCCTGAGCTCTGCCTTTTCGCCCAAGGCGATGGACCTGCTTGAACGTCTCGGCATGCCGGCATGGAAGATCGCGTCCGGCGAGGTGCTTTCGCCCGGTTTCCTTGAACGAATGAGCGTATCCGGCAAGCCGATCCTGCTCAGCACGGGCATGAGCACTTACGCGGAAGTGGAGGCTTCCGTGAAAATGCTGCAAGAGAGAAAGGCCCCGCTCGCCGTCCTGCAATGCACGAGCCGGTACCCGACCAGCTATGAGGATATCGGCCTCAACGTGATTGGTGAGTTTCGCCGTTCCTTCGGCTGCCCTGTTGGCCTTTCAGACCATTCCGGTCGCATCTACACGGCTGTGATCGCTATGGCACGGGGCGCCGACCTGATCGAGGCGCATATCACTCTCGACAAGCGCATGTTCGGTCCGGATACCTCCTCCTCGCTGACGGTGGAGGAATTCGCGATGCTGAATGAGAGTCGCAAGGCGCAGGCGGCGATCGACGCCCATCCGGTCAATAAGGATGTGATGGCCGCAGAGCTCAAGGAGGTGCGCAGCTTGTTTCAGAAATCGGCTGCCGTCGTGCGGCCGTTGCCGGCCGGGACGGTCCTTACCCGCGATATGTTGACGGCAAAAAAACCTGGTACCGGGATCCCGGCGCAGGAGATAGAGAAATTAGCCGGCAAGCGGCTCGCCCGGGCTGTTCAGCCGGACCGTATTCTCACCTGGAGCGATATAGATGGGTAGTACGAAAGCCCGGAGGAAGGTGTGCGTGGCGGTTCACAGCCGCGCCAATTACGGACGCATTAAGTCCGTAATGCAAGCCATCCGGGTCAATCCGAATCTCGAGTTGCAGCTTATCGTCGGTGCGTCTGGCGTGCTGCAGCGTTTCGGCGCGGTGGTGAACGTTTTGCGCGATGACGGCTTTGAGCCGAATGCGACCGTCTACACCATCCTGGAAGGTGAAACGCCGACCACCATGGCGAAGTCGACGGGCATGGCCATTCTGGAGCTCGCTACGCAGTTCGAGAATCTGAAGCCCGATGTCGTTATCACCGTCGCGGATCGTTTCGAAACCATCGCGACCGCTATCGCGGCGAGCTACATGAATATTCCCGTCGCGCATACGCAGGGTGGGGAAGTCACCGGCTCGATCGACGAAAGTGTGCGTCACGCGGTTACCAAGCTGTCGCACATTCATTTTCCGGCCACCGAGAGAGCGCGCGAATTCATCATCAGGATGGGCGAGGATCCGGCTACGGTGCACTTCACGGGATGCCCTTCTATCGACGCGATAGCGGATATCGATTATTCAACGAAACTGGACGTCTTTTCACGCTACCGCGGCGTTGGACCCGAGCTCGATCCCGACCAGCCGTATATCGTCGTCCTGCAACATCCGGTGACCACAGAATACGGTCATGGCCTCGAGCAGATCAACGAGACGCTCCGTGCCGTTCACCGCCTGGGAATGCAAACCGCCTGGCTGTGGCCGAATGTGGACGCGGGCTCGGACGACGTGTCCAAGGGCATCCGTCGGTTCCGCGAGAAGCATCGTCCGGAGAAGATCCACTTCTATATCAACTTCTCAGTCGAGGATTATGCGCGCCTGATCAACGGCGCGGCCTGCCTGGTTGGCAATTCCAGCTCAGCTTTACGGGAGGGTGTGTTCCTCGGCGTCCCGGCGGTGAACATCGGTACGCGGCAGTCAGGCCGCGAGCACGGGCCAAATGTCATGCATGTTGGCTACGACAATACAGAGATCGAAGCGGCCATTCGAAAGCAAATCGCGCATGGTCGCTATGAGCGCTCCACCATGTTCGGAGACGGCAAGGCTGGCCAACGGATTGCCGACGTGCTTGCCGAGGCCGAGCTGCGCGTCCAAAAGCAACTGCAGTATCGCTAGAGCAGGCACGGCATGATCACCGTCTATCTCGGCGCGCCCGAAGGCGAGGCCGCCGCGCGGGAAATTCTCGCCGGCACGTCCGAAGTCGTTCATCCAGGCGCGGACCCGCAGAAAGTTGCCGCGGCCTTGCGCACTGCCGATGCGCTTCTCGATGCCTCAATGAAAGTGCCAATCACTAATGCGATGGTGTCGGCCGCCCCGGCGCTGAAAATCGTCAGCTGCGCCACCACCGGCTCCGACCATATCGCACGCGAGGAGTTGAGCAGCCGCGAGATTCCGGTGCGCACCTTACGCGAAGATGGCGAGTTGCTGCGCAATATCACACCGGCAGCCGAACTGACCTTTGCACTCTTGCTGGCATGCGCGCGGCGGTTGCCGGCCGCCGTATCCGCGGTAAAGGCGGGGCGGTGGGCACGTGAAGATTTCCCCGGGATGATGCTGCATGGCCGGCAGCTCGGCATCGTCGGCTGCGGGCGAATTGGGGGTTGGATGGCGCGCTATGCCCGCGCTTTCGGCATGCATGTGGTGGGTTACGATCCGGTCCTGCAGCATTGGCCGGAATCGATCAGACCGGTGTCACTGCAAGAGCTGGTCGAGACCAGCGACGTCATTACCGTGCATGTGCATCTCAGCGATGCCACCCGAGGGCTGATCTCTGCCGATCTCTTCCGGCGGATGAAGAAAGGCGCGATCTTCCTCAACACCTCGCGCGGGGCGGTGGCAGACGAAGCTGCGCTGCTTGAGGCCTTGCAGTCGGGCCGGCTGGCGGCCGCCGGCCTCGATGTGCTGGAAGGCGAACCGGATGTGCAAAACCATCCCTTGCGCAAATATGCCGAACAGCACGACAACCTGCTCATCACCCCGCATTGCGGCGGGTTCAGCCCGGATGCGGTGCGGATTGTTTGTACGCGCGCCGCCGAAAAGATCCGGGACCAGCTCGCGGGTGTGAAGTGACCGACATTGTGCGTCTGGCCGAAGAGATTATTGCCCATGGTGTGACGCGCCTATTCGGCGTACCGGGAAGCGGCGTGACGCTGTCGCTGATCGATGCGCTGGAAAAGCGCAGCATTGCCTTCCACCTCACGCATTTCGAGGGCGCGGGCGCGCTGATGGCGGCGACCGTTGGGCGGCTTTCCGGCCGCGCCGGCATTTCGCTGTCGATCAAGGGTCCAGGCTTGGCCAATGCAGCGCCCGGCATCGCGGCTGCTTGGTTCGAGGCTTATCCGCTGGTGCATCTGGCTGAGGCCTTTCCCCCCGGCGCGCCGGCATCGCAAGCGCATAAGCGGATGGATCAGGCCGCGCTGGTCGCGCCCCTTACCAAGGCCTCGCGGTTCTTCGCCAAGGACGGCCCGAGCTTCACGTCGCTGGCGCATTTCGCCTGCGCCGAAGAGCCGGGGCCGGTGCTGTTCGAACTGGCGCCTTCGTCGCCCCCAAGCGCCGAGGCTTTGCCGGAAATCGCAAGCGTGCGGCAGGACGGCACGCGCGCGCGCGACCTTCTGCGCAACGCGAAGAGGCCGGTTGTCATTGCCGGCGCGCTCGCCTCGCGCGCCGGGCTCGGCGCGGCTTTGGCCAAACTCAACTGCCCGGTTTTTTCCACCGCCGCCGCCAAGGGCATTGTGGACGAGCGATCGGCGAATGCCGCCGGGCTCTGGACCGGCGTCGGGTTGCAGCTCACGCCCGAACATGTGCTGCTGCGGCAGGCCGATCTCATCATCGGCATTGGGCTCACCGCCCGCGAGGCTTTGCGCTGTGCGCCATTTGAAGCACCATATCTCGCCATCGAAGCGGTGGAGACTCCGGGCACCGACGCTTTCGCGCCTGCAGCGCGCGTCGGATTGGGGGACGGCTCGGTTGTGCTGGATCATCTTTCCGAGAAAGCCTGGGGCCTCGAAGCATTACGGAGCACGCTCGAGAAGCTGCAAGCGCGCATGGAAGAGGGCTTCCTCCCGGGCGCGGTCTTCGCAGCGATCGATCACCAGTTTCAGCGCCGCCTGCGCATGGTGATGGACACGGGCTATTTCTGCACTATCGGCGAGCACGCTTGGCGAGCGGCTTCCGCGGATCTCTGTCTGCTGTCGGGGCAGGGGCGCTATATGGGCACCGGCCTGCCAATGGCGCTCGGCGCGGTGTTGCATGACTCCAGCGTGCCAACTGTGCTGGTGACCGGCGATGGCGGCGTCGCGATGTATCTCGCCGAGGCCAAGCTAGCGGTACAGCACCGGCTGCCGCTGCTGATCGTGCTGATGACCGACAATGCTTTCGGCTCGGTCCGCACCCGCGCCATCAAGGAGGGGCTGACGCAAAAACCGCTCACCATGGACGGCAAGAGCTGGGTCCCAGTCTTCGATTCGCTCGGTATCCCAGGCACGCGCGCCGAAAATATCAATGCGGTCCACGACGCACTCGCTGCCTGGATGCCATCCAGCGGGCCGGCATTCCTCGAGATTCCGTTCGAGCCCAACGCCTATGAGGCGATGGTCGCCGGTATCCGTTAGAGTGGCGCCAAGGTTCTGAACATGGCACCGCACATCCTGATCATCGGCTCTGGCAGCGTCGGCAAGCGCCACGCGCGTAACTTTGCAGGGCTCGGCTGCCGCATCTCCTGCGTCGATCCGCGTGCGGAGCGCCGCGACGAACTCGCCGCCGAGACGCCGGTTGTCGGTTCGTATGCGATCGACGAAGCCGCGCTGCGGACCGGCGGCTTGGATGGCGTCGTCGTGGCTTCGCCGACCGCCTACCACCCGGCCAGCACCGTCGCCGCGCTTGAGGCGAAACTGCCGGTGCTGCTCGAAAAGCCGGTGGCCAAAAGCGCCGCCGATGCCAAGATCATGCTGCGGGCGGAGCAGACCACGGGCGTGCCGGTGCTGCTCGGTTACACCTGGCGCTGGTGGCCGCCGCTCAAGCGGCTGCGCGAACTGCTTGATGACAACGCGGTCGGCAAACTGCGCCATGTGCAGTTCCACATGTCGGCGCATCTCGCCGACTGGCATCCTTGGGAACCTTATCAGGAATTTTTCATGGCGAGCGCCGCGCAAGGCGGGGGCGCCTTGCTCGATGAAAGCCACTGGATCGATCTCATGGTCTGGCTGTTCGGCAGGCCGCAGCAACTGATCGGGCGTGTCGAGAAGATTTCGGATCTGGAGATTGACGCTGACGACAATGTAGACGTGCTGGCGCTGTTTGAAAACGGCCTGCGCGTCTCGCTGCATCTCGATCTCTACGGCCGCCCGCATGAGAAATTCATCCGCTTCATCGGCGAAGCCGGGACGCTGCTGTGGTCGGCCGATCCGAACCGTATCGCCGTCGGCCGCAACAGCGCGCAGAAGTGGGAAGAGGAAACATTCGCCTGTGAGCGCAATGATATGTTCGTGGCGGTGGCGAAGGAATTCCTCGAGGTGATCGCCGGTCGCGCCCGGCCGTCCTGCACGCTGACGCAGGGCGTCGGCGTGATGGAATTGATCGAGGCCATTCGTACCAGTAGCAAGAACGGCCGCGCAGTTGTTACCTCAGAGGTAACCGCATGATCGAAGGTCGCACAATTTTGGCAGTCGTGCCTGCGCGCGGCGGATCGAAGTCGATCCCGCGCAAGAATCTAAAAACAGTTGGCGGTGTGTCGCTGGTGGGGCGTGCGGCGCAGGTCGCCGCTGCCTTGCCTTTGATTGATGCCGCTTTGATCTCAACTGACGATCCGGAGATCGCCGCGGAAGCGAAAGCGCATGGCCTCGATGCGCCGTTCCTGCGTCCGCCGGAGCTGTCGGGCGACACCGCGACTTCGGTGGACATGTGGCGCCATGCCTGGCTGGCCGCCGAAGCGCATTACGGTAAGCGCTTCGATCTTTCCGTGCTGCTGGAGCCGACCAGCCCGCTGCGCCGCCCGGAAGACGTCGAGCGCACGCTGCGGGCCTTGATCGATGCCGGCGCTCCGGCGGCTGCCACCGTCTCGCCTACGCCGGCGCATTATACCCCCCATAAGACTTTGAAAATAAACGATAAAGGCGACATTGATTTTTACCTGGAAGGCGGCGCCAGCCACTCTTTGCGGCAGGGGATTCCCGCCTATTACCACCGCAATGGTCTGTGCTACGCAGTCACCCGCGATCATCTGGTGAACGAGGGTTGCATCATCGATCGCGGTGCCGTGGCCGTGGTCGTGGACCGGCATGTCGTCAATATCGACGACATGTTTGAACTCGAATTGGCTGAATGGCTGCTGCAGCGACCGCCGGAACTTTAGAGAAGTCCTGAGGACACGATGGGCGACAAGCGGGCACCCCGGCTGCTCTTCGTGAATTATCACTATCTGCACGACCCGGAAGTTTACGAATTCCCCGGAATCCATCCGCTGTCGCCGCAAGCCTTCCGGAATCAGATCGAGATTCTGCGGGAGCATCTGCATTTCGCCACGCCTGCGGAAGTGGAGCGCTTCGTGCTGAAGGGCGAGGGGCTTCCGGGCCCCAGCGTCTTTCTCACCTTCGATGATGGGTTGGAGGACCACTGGCGCGCGGCGCGCGATACGCTCGATCCGCTCGGGATCAAGGCCGCTTTCTTCGTCTGCTCCCGACCGGCGCGCGAGAAGCGTGCGCTTACCGTTCACCGGGTGCAATGGCTCCGGTCGCAAACCCCGCCGAGCGATTTCGAGACTGATTTCTTCCGTCGCCTGCCCGAGGA
>JAXDOO010000327.1:0-6322 GCA_034668865.1 Alphaproteobacteria bacterium | reverse complement strand
CTCGACGGTCGTGCCCCGCACCCCCCGGAATCAGTTAAGGTGACCTCCGCGCAATTCTTTCCAAGGGGCTTGCTATGAAATCCATCGTATCAGTTTTCGTCGCCGTCGGTCTCCTCGCCGCGCTCCTGCCCGCGCAGGCACAGCAACAACGGCCTTATCCGGAAGGCGCCGCGCCCCAGCCGAGAGCTATCGGAGATCCGGCCCGGCGCATCTATCGCGTTTCCGGTGTGCGCGACAACGGCGGCGGGGCTGAAGGCGGACAGGCGACATCGTTCCACTGCACCAGTGTCAGCACGGTAGATGAAAGACTGGTAATCCGCGTGCGGGATTTTAACGGCGCTTTAGTCGGGGAACGGTCGATAGAAATCTCGCCAAATCGCACCAGGACGCTGTCAACGCACCTTACGAGATTGTTCTTCGAGGACGCTATCATAAGCCCGGGCGAAGCTATCGAACAGGGATCGGCGGAAATTCTTGCCACCTCAAGCGAGGTCTTCTGTTCCGTCATGATCATCAGCGCCGCGGCAAACGTACCGGAGGGCATTGAACTGCACCTGGTGCGCTTCAACGCCATCCCCGGCTCGCAGGAGTAACTGCGGGCGAGGCCCAGGCGAACAAAACCCCGCGCGGATCCAATCCTCGCGCGGGGTTAACCTGCGCGGGCCGACGCGGAAATCCGCGTTCCGATGCATGCTTTACTTCCTGGAAAGATGGATCGCCGGAGCAAATCCGGCGATGATGCGTGGGAAAGCCTCCGCTTATCTTCCAGCAGAGGGAAGAAAAAGCTGGCGTCGGTGTTTTCAGATTAGTCTGTGTTCGGCCGTAGAGTGCCGACACAATGATCCGGGGAGCCTGTCATAAATAAGGAGCCTGTCATGAAATTTTCGATGCCGGTGGCGGCCCTGCTCGCCGCGCTCACAATCTTCTCCGCAGGCGGAACGCGAACGGCAGCGGCTCAACAATGCACGGGTCCGTTCGTTTCATGCGCGATCGAAGTTCAGGCCCAATGCTCACGCGATGCCAATGGCCTGCAGCGCATGACTTACTGGGACCGTGCCGGCTTTACGATTGCGTTTGAGCAATGCGTGGGCCGTATCTTTGAAACCGCGGGCCACCCCAATCCTTACAAGACCGGCATTACCCGAGCCGGCAATCTGGTGGTGCCTTACACCGAGCTGCTCTACCCGCAACACAGAGAACGAAACTGAGACTTGGCACCGGGGAAAGCGGCGTGAAGGGAAACGGCTTTGCCTTCACTGTCCGCCGGAACCTTGACAGCTTGGCCATTGCCCCCGCGCCAGATATTGAGGGCGCGGAGCGGGTTATGTCGCCGGTATAGCTGAGCTCCCTGGCGCGTTCTTACGCACCGACAGGCTGCTGTCGAGATCGAGCGGCTTCATCAGGTCCACAGTCGCCTAGGCTTCGGCGCGGGTCCCGGAATGACAGCACCACTTTCTGCCTATTGTTCCTTGCCGCCACCTTCGCCACGATCCTGGCCGAGCGCGCCGGCGCCGACTTCGTCGCCATCGGCGCGATCGCCGCGCTCATTCACCGCGCGGCTTCTCCCGCGCACGGGCGCACCCGGCTCAAATTCCGCTCGCGCCCTCATCGCGCGCTCGCGCCAGTCGTCGGAGCGTGGCTCGGAGATCGTGGGCTTGATATTCAGCGGCCTGCCGGGCTTTTCGGCAGCGGATGCGGCTGTCGCAGCGCTCAGCACGAATGCGGCCGCCGCAGCCAGCAAAATCAATCTTTTCGCCCGCATTGTTGTTCTCCTTAGTGCCGAGGGACACCCTATAGTTATGAGAGAACGCGGCCGCTTGTGTTGCAGTTCCAAATATTTACCGAAGGGCTGTCCTTTAAATCGGGGCAACCATCCCCCCTTCCGGCCGTTTACCCTCCGGCCACAATCAAACCGGAGATTTCATCATGTTCGACAAACTGTTCGGCGGCAGCGGACGCGGCGGCATGTCGCCGATCACCATGGCGCTAATGGGCCTGTTGGCCTATCGCACGCTGAAGGGCAAAGGCCGGCTCGCGGACATGCTCGGGCGCAGCCCGGCTGGCGGCGGGATGCCGGGCGCCAATCCTTATGGCGGCAATGCCGGCGCGCCGGATCCGCGTGGCGCGGGCGGCGGGCTGGGCGGTGGGCTGCTCGGCGGGCTCGGTGGTCTGCTTGGCGGCGGCGCGCTGAGCGGCGGACTGAACGACCTGCTCAAGCAATTCCAGCAGCAGGGGCAGGGCGACAAGGCGGAATCCTGGATCAACCGCGGTCCGAACAAGCCGGTCTCGCCGCCTGAGCTGGAACAGGCGCTGGGCGAGGAACGCATCACCTGGCTAATGCAGGAAACCGGGCTGTCGCGGCAGGAACTGCTCGACGGGCTCAGCCGCGAAATGCCGGACGCAATCGACCAGCTCACCCCCGAGGGCCGCATTCCGAGCGAGCAGGAAACGTCGCGGGCGTGAGCTCTCTCTCTGCCCTTCTGAGCGCGCGGAGGCACTGATCTCGGGTTACCCGACCCCAGCGCAGAGAATGCTCAGTCTGGCCATAGCCGACCTGAGCGGACCCGGGAATGCATTCGGGTTCGTCGCGGTGCGAGGCCAGGCATGACGAAGAAAATAAGCGATCGCTACCAGCGACCGCCGCGCCTGATCAGCCGCACCACCACCAGCAATATAATGGCGCCGATCGCGGCGGCGACGATCGTGGCGACAATGCCCCCGCCGAGCCGCAGGCCGAGCGTTGGAAACAGCCAGCTTGCGATGAAAGCGCCAATGATGCCGATGACGATGTCGCCAACAAGCCCAAAGCCCGTGCCCTGCACGATTTGTCCGGCGAGCCAGCCAGCCGCCAGACCGACCAGCAGGATCACCAGGAGTGCTTCCATCGATATTGTCATGAGTTGCCCCCGTCTATTGATTTCCTGGCGGCTGTGATGGTCGCCGGCGGCAAGGCTAGGCCTGTTTCACCGCGGTGAACAGGTCCTTGTTATGAGGCGGTGGCCTCCGCATCATGCGCAGCGATCCTGGGAATCCCTCATGCGCCTGTGCCTCGTCTCCGTTGTTCTGATCGCCCTCGCCACCGCCGCCCAGGCGATGGACCTCAACAGCTATCGCGCGAAACATGGCCGGGCGGCCCTGCGCATGGACTCTTCGCTTTCGGCACTGGCCTCTTCCCACGCGCTGGATCTGGCGCGACGCGGCAGGCTCGACCACGACGGCTTTTTGCGCGAGCGCGCACCGCTCGGCGCCGCCGCGGAGAATGTCAGCTATGGCTGCGGCGACGAAGCCTGCGCCATCCTGCAATGGGCGCGGTCGGCGCGGCACCGCGCCGCCATGCTGCGCAAGGACGTGACCACCTATGGCCTCGCCTCGGTCCTGTCAGCTTCGGGACGGCGTTACTGGGTGATGGAATTGGGCGGCGCCGCGCCGGTTGTGCGTCGTGCACGCACACGCGAACGCATCTATCTGGAGCAAGCCGCACCCGCGCGGCAATAGCTTTGCGCAATAACGCCAGATCCCGGAAAAGAACCATCCGCCGCGACAACCACCGAATCACCTATAATCCGGCCATCATTATTTATTGTCGGTGACGCATGCCTTTTTCCGCCCGCCCGCTGCCTTTCCTTGTTGTCATCCTGCTTCCGCTGCTCGCCTCTCCCGTCCAGGCGATCGACCTCAATGGCTATCGCAAGGCCAACGGCCTGAAGTCGCTGAGCACGCATGCCACCCTTACCGCCCTGGCGAAAGCGCATGCGGCTGATATGGCGGGCCGCGGCACGATGGATCATGCGGGATTTTATGACGTGCGCGCACCGCGCGGCGCTCGCGCCGAGAATGTCGCCTATGGTTGCGCCGACATGAACTGCGCCATGCAGCAATGGATCAATTCAGCGCCGCACCGCGCCAACATGCTGCGGCCGGACCTCACGCGCTACGGCATGGGTTCAGCCGTATCCGGCGCGGGTCAGCGATTTTGGGCTTTGGTGCTGGGAAAATAACAGCGATCGCGGTGAGGGTTCCGAGTTACCGGCTTGGCCCACGCCCGGAAGGCAAACCGAACTCTACTTCCCGACCTCTCTTCTTCCAACCGGCGCTTCCGCGGCATCGCGCAGCGCGCGTTCCACTTCGCCGAGACCGTCCTCGTCCTCATCCGGCGTGCCGCCTTGCGGTCCGCCGGTGATTTCGCTCAACGGCTGCGCGCCCGCTTCATGGTCGAGCACTTCCGCCTCGAAATCGGAAAGCGGCTCGTCCTCCGGCCGGCCTTCTTCGCGGTCGGCGGCGGAACCGAGCAACGGCGCGTCGGCCTCATTTACCTCGCTCTGATCGGCGAAGTCGGCCGCCGGGCGCTGGCGCACGCGAACAATCTGCTTGGCCATCGTTGCTCTCCTCAAGCTGACGTTTTGTTCATAATCTATTGAGTAATCGTCGCGCCGCCTGGAAGTTCCGCCGCGAAGCCGGGAACCAAAGAAGCGCCGCGCACTTTTCCCCACGCAATGCTGACGGATGATGTCCATGCTCCGCTTCGCTAAGTTAGCTGCCACGCTTCTCGGGGCGTGGTTTTGCTTTATCCCCTTTTCCGCGCAGGCGGGGATCGTGATCACCATCGACAAGACGACGCAGCAGATGACCGTCGATATCGACGGAGCGACACGCTGGATCTGGCCGGTGTCCACTGGGCGCCGCGGCTACGACACGCCGGCTGGCAGCTTCCGTCCCTTCCGCCTTGAGGAAGATCATTATTCAAAGGAATGGGACGAGGCCCCGATGCCGCATTCCATCTTTTTCACCGGCGACGGGCACGCTATTCACGGCAGCTACGAAACGCGTCGGCTCGGCCGCCCCGCCTCACATGGCTGCGTGCGGCTCGCTCCGAAAAATGCCGATAGATTGTTCACGCTGGTGAAGCGCGAAGGCTTGGCCAATGTACGGGTGGTGGTGCTGGAAGACCGCGATGCTCCAGTTGTGGCGAACAAACGCACGCCGGCCTCGCCAGCACAGACGGAGCAGCAGGTACTTAAGACACTACCGGTCCCCGCCCCGGCTGCAGCGTGGGCTCGACCAGCTGAATCCACGACTTACCCGGTCGCGCCGGCGCGGGCCTATGGCTATGCGCCAGAGCAACAGGCGCCCATGCCGCCTCGTATACAGTAGCCAGCGACCGGACTGCCTGTGACTGAGGCCGTGGGCTCCGCGCCACCGCCCGCTCCGGTTGGAACTAAAAGAGGTCGCTTACACTTTAGTTTGAGTGGTCGGTTGCAGCAGCCAGCTTTCTTTGCTCGCATTGCTATATAAGATTGATCTGTCCGGCCTCTAATTGAGAGGCATGAAGGCTTTACAGGAAATTGTAGTTTCTTCCGTCCAAGCCTGTGCTAGAAGGCTCCACTTCGAAGAAATCAGGAGGCTACCTTGGCTACCAAGAAAAAACGGCGTGCCTGGCTCGCTGTGGAAGTGAAAGCGTTGAGAACCTCCGCCAGGAACATCGTTCCGGCTGGAAAGATCGCCCGCTTGCTCAAGCGCACTGAAGGCGCGATCCGCCAGAAGGCGCTGGCGCTCGGCCTGTCGCTGAATTCCCAGCGCCGCGGCAAAGGCAAGAAAAAAGCCGGCGCCAGGCGTCGCACCGCCCGTCGGGCGCGCGCTTAACAACTTTTCGTTCATAAATTTCCGGCAACGATTCTGCGCGGCGCGATTCGTTCTTCGCGATCAAACAGGGATCAAACCGGGCCTAAAAACTACGCTGGGGCGCGTTTGCGCTCCGGCGTAGTTTTCGGTATCTCCTGCAAAACCGGTGCTCACTGCTGCCGATCGCGCACCTATTTTTTATCCAGCAACAGCTGCCCGCGTTTGCGGATCAACCCTTGCGCCTTGACCGCGATCTGATGCAGCAGCCAGGGAAGCTGCAGCTCCATCTGCACGTGATCCTCACGTACGTCGATGACGCCCGAGGCCGTCTGGCCGAGCGCGCTGATGCGGAAGGTCAGGCTGTCGCCCAGCCAGGTCTCTTCCTGCACCGTGAAGATATGTTTGAAATCCGACTGCACGGACGAGAGCCCGGCTTTCAGCCGGCGTACGGCCTCGGCTTTTCCCAGCCGGTGCGGAATCGAAACGACAAGTGGTTTGGACATCGGCGGCCTCCGCTAGGCGATGTAGGCAGCCGCGCCTCAGAATGAAATGGCCCGCTGTCAACTTCCTTCCGTGCGTGCTGGGACCGGATCGGGATCCAGCAGCACGTGATGCCGCTCCATCCCCGGATATTACCTGGTTTCATTGCGCTTCCGGGCTGGCGAGCAGGGAACCCGCGGCCACCCTGCACCGTTATGAGAGG
>JAXDOO010000326.1:0-5358 GCA_034668865.1 Alphaproteobacteria bacterium | reverse complement strand
TCTGCCGGAGGTCACCGAAGGCAAGAATTGGAAGCGAGGAAGCATTTGGTTTGTAGATCCCGAAGAGCAATATGTGCTCCGCCTCTTCAGCACGGTGAATGAGGCCTTCTGGATCAATACCAAGGAGGTCAAGGCGGGCGAACTGCGCAAGGTCCAGGACCTGCTCAATCCGAGATGGAAGGGAAAGATTGCTTTTATGGATCCGACCGTCGCCGGTACGGGCGCAAACCAGGCCGCCAATCTCTACGCAATCTTCGGCGCAGATTTCGTCAAGAAGCTGTTCATCGATCAGCAGACCACCTTCAGCCGTGAACGGCGTCAACTAACCGATTGGCTCGCGCGTGGCACCTATCACGTCGCTTTTGGCGCGGAGGACGGCGAGCTTCAGCGGCTGCGCCAGGAGGGCCTGCCCATCGATTCGGTGCATGGCTTGGAGGACATGCCGGGTTCGCTGTCAGGGGGCAATCAGGTCGCGCTTTATAGCAATGCTCCGCATCCGAACGCGGCTCGGGTTTTCGTCAACTGGATGGCGTCGAAGGAAGGCTCTGAAATATACGCGCGGGCGCTCAATATGGTGCCGGTACGCACCGACATCGATGCGTCGAGCTTCATGCCGCCCGAGGTCATTCCCAAGCCGGGCGTCAACTACTTCGATCCTTATCTATACGACTTTACCGTTACGACCAAAGAAGAGGCACGGCGAAGCATCAAGGAAATGCTGCGATCACAATAAGCGGCGGCGATGCCGGCGGCTTAGGGAGCGATGGAATGGAGACTGTGAGTGCAACGGCGCTGGCCGGTGGCGCACGGCGGATGGGCAAGACCGGCTTCGTCGTCAGCCGCCTCGGTTACGGCGGCATGGAACTGGCCGGCGCGCCGTTGGCGCGGGATCTGGGTGAGCAGCAGGCGATCAAATTCATCAACCGCGTGATCGACGCCGGCATCAATTATATCGACACCTCGATTGATTACGGCCTGAGCGAGCGGCTCATCGGCAAGGTTATGGAACACCGCCGGGCGGACGTTGTTCTGGCCACGAAGTGCGGCTGCCAGGTCGGTGTCGAGGGCGTGGAAAGGCACCACGGCGAGTCTCACACCTTCACCGGTGAAAACGTCATGGCCGGGATTGAGCAAAGCCTGCGCCGGCTGCGGACCGACCATCTCGACGTGGTGCAGGTCCATGGCAGGCCTACACGCAAGCAATTGGAAGATGGCGGCGTGATCGAAGCCATGCTTGAGGCGAAAAAGCAGGGCAAGGTGCGCCAGCTTGGGATCTCGTCACGGTTACCTACATTGGCAGACTACATCGACGTGGATTATTTCTCCGTCGTCCAGGTACCGTATTCCGCCCTGCAACGGCATAACGAAGATGCGATTGCCGCATTGCGGCGTTCCGGCAAAGCCGTCGTTTGCCGCGGGGTTACTGGCCGTGGCGCGCCGGCCAAGAATTGGTCTACCCGGCCGATCGGAACGGCGGATGGCGAGGCACGTGATATTTGGGAAAAGGCGAAGCTCGATGACTTGCTGGACGGTATGTCACGGATCGAATTCATGATCCGCTTTGTGCTCTCCAACGACGACGTCGATGTTGCGCTTGTCGCCACGACCGACGAGTCCCATCTTACCGCCAATGTGGATTACGCCACCAAGGGACCGCTCGATTCAAAACGGATGGAGGAAGCCAAGCGGCGCCTTACGGCCGCCGGTAGCATGGCTGGGGAGGGAAAATACCGGGGTGGTGGTCCAACCCCCGTCCTTTAGAAGTCGGCGGCCAACAGTGGCGCCTATTGGAGTTTTCGAGTGGAATCCAACAACACGGCCGCGCAGAAAATACCGATCTCCCTGCTGACCGGCTTCCTCGGCAGTGGCAAGACCACTGTGCTGAATTACCTGCTACGGCAGCCGGCCATGGCCAATGTCATGGTGATCATCAATGAGTTCGGGGAAATCGGCCTCGACCACGAACTGGTCGAAAGCGCCACCGATGATCTGGTTCTGCTCCAGAGCGGGTGCCTGTGCTGCACCATCCGCGGCGATCTGATCGAAACGCTGCAGACCTTGTTTTTTAAGCGCTCGCGCTCGGAAATTCCGGCATTCGACCGGGTTGTCATCGAAACGACCGGGCTCGCGGATCCCGCGCCCATCCTGCAGGCGATCATGACCGACGGGCTGGTGATGAGCCGTTTTCAACTCGACGGGGTCATTGCCACTGTCGATGCTGTGGCCGGAGGTGCGACCCTCGACCGGCATATCGAGGCGGTCAAGCAGGCGGCGGTTGCCGACCGGATTCTGCTGACCAAGACGGATCTCGTTGAGCAGGATAAATCTCAGGCGATGGAGCATCGCTTGCGCGCACTCAATCCGGCAGCGCCGATCCAGCGTATCAGCGGCGGCAAGGTCGATCCGGGTCAGCTGTTCGACGTCGGCCTCTATAATCTGGCCACCAAAAGCATCGACGTGCAGCGCTGGCTGCAGGAAGAAAAATATGCGCAGGCCCAGCACGGCCGCCGCCACCATGTGCACCCGCATGACGGGGAACATGCCGGCAATGACGTCAATCGCCACGACGATCACATCAGGGCAGTCAGCCTGGTTGTGGACGAACCGGTCGCTGGCGAGGCGCTTGATCGCTGGCTGAGATCACTGCTCCAGTTCAAAGGGCCCGATCTTCTGCGCTTCAAGGGCATCATCAACGTCGCTGGAATGCAGGGCCCGCTCGTCGTGCACGGCGTGCAACACGTCATCTATCCGCCGGTCGCGCTCAAAAGCTGGCCCAGCAGCGACCGTCGCACGCGGATGGTGTTCATCACCTATGACATCGACGAAAAAATGCTCCGCGATTCGCTGAATAAGTTGACCGAAGAGGCTCACGCGGAATTTCCCTAAGCTCAATGCTCATAGAGATTAATCCTGCGACTTCATCGCGGTTTGCAGAAGATCGATGAAGGCGATGGTCTTCGCGGGCAGAAATTTGGTCTTGGAGTAATAGGCCCGCATCCGTTCCTGCGAATGCGTGATGTCCTCGAAGATCGGCTTGAGCTTTCCCTTCGCAAGCTCGGTCCGCACGCTATAGCGTGGAACTTTGATGATCCCGACGCCATCAAGCGCGGCCTGAGTCAAAATCGCAGAGCTGTTTGAGGAGAAGGAACCCTTCACCTCAACCATGATTTCCCGCGAGCCTTTCTTAAACAGCCATTTTCTCGGGGAAAAAGACGAATCGGCCAAACAATTATGTCCTCGCAGGTCCTGTGGCTCGGCGGGCTTGCCATGTCGGCGGAAATAACTCGGTGACGCACAGACAACGTGCCGGATCAGTCCGATATCCCGCTCCACCAGGCCGGGTGCCGCCGGCTTGGTATTCGCCACAATCACATCGCATCCGTCCTCGATCGGATCGCGGGAAGGGGACTCCGTAATGAGGTCAACACGAAGCTGAGGATACCGGCGGATGAAAGCCGGCATCAGCGGCGCGAGTATCCAGCGGGCGTAGCTCGTGGTCGCATGGATGCGGAGCGATCCGTAGGGACCGGTCTGAACGTTACGCGTCTCGGTAACAAAGTCATCGAGATTTTCGAGCAACTGCAGACAGTTTCCGAAGAGGTGCTTGCCGGCCTCGGTCAGTGTCACGCCATGCGGTGAACGGTTGAGCAAGGAAAATCCGAGCGCATCTTCCAGTTCGCTCATGTGCTTGCTGACAACGGAGGGGGTCGTGCGCAAGTCGCGCGCGGCCTGGGTGAAGCTGCGCCGTTCGGCCACGCGTACAAACGTATTGAGCTTGTTTAAGTCTCTGAGCGTGGGCATCGAAGACATGTTTTATCCGAACTCCCCATTCGGCTGACCGCCTTCACCGGGGATAATTAGCACAAACGAGCCTAAACAGAGAAACACGCCAAAGGGTTAGCTCAGCCGTGCGGCGGGGACGGTTGACTGCACAGGTGTTGGGCCGCCGCCGCGACAATCCATCGCGCGCGCGGAAACACCATTGTTCCAGGAACATGGATATCGCCGCTACCTGCGAGGGGTTACGATTGGTTGTTCGGGAACATGGCCGGAGAAATCGAAATATGCCGGGTAAGGTTTTGGCGATTAAGGGCGGCAAGCTGATCGACGGTACCGGCCGCCAGCCGATCGACAATTCGGTCATCCTGATCGAGGCGGGCAGATTCAAGGCGGTTGGCGCGGCGGGGGCCGTCCCGATCCCGCCCGACGCCGAGGTGATCGACGCCGCCGGGCTGACCGTTATGCCGGGCTTCATGGATGGGCATGGCCATTTGGAAGACTTCCACGGCGAGCTCTACCTCCATCTCGGCATCACCAGCGTCTTCTCCATCAACACCTTCCAGGACGGGCCCTGGAATCTGGCGCAGAAGCGGGGAACCGAGCTCGGCAAGATCCGCGGGCCGCGCATTTTCGTGGCGGGCCGGGCGATCGGCGGCGAGCGCGCTATTCCCGAGGGGGCGTCCGACAGCCGGACCAGCCGCGGCAATATCACCGTAAGGAACGCCGAAGAGGCGCGTCAGGCGGTGCGTAGAAAGAAGGAGCTGGGCTGCGACCAGATCAAGCTCAACGAGTTTCTGGAATTCGACCTGGTGAAAGTCGTCGCCGACGAGGCGCATAGTCTCGGCATGGGGGTGACGACCCACAGCGTGGACGCCATCCAGTCCTCGAATGCGGGCGTCGATGCCATCGAGCACATCTGGTCGATTGGGAACACCACCATTCTTTATCCGCCGTCGCGGATGAAATTGCACAACGACCGTCTGCGAGGCCTGATCGATCAAGAAACGGTCTGCGGCTATTACCAGACCGAGAATTACCAGCCCATCATCGATGTGATGGTAAAAAACCAGACGGCCTGGACGCCGACGCTTGCCAAGATCGTCCGGCCGTTGTCTTCCTACGCCGAGCGCTTCCGCGAGAAGGAAAAAGAGATCCTGGACAATCCGAAGAACGGTTTGCCCGCATCGGTGCGTGCCATCACGGACAACGCCTACAACAAGCTGTTCAAGCGCTATTCGCCGGAAGAGCTCGACCTGGCCAAGCTCGGATTGGAAAAGTCTTATGAGTTCACGCGCCGTTTCGTCGAGGCCGGCGGCAGGCTCAAGGAAGGCTCCGATCCGCCGCGCGGCATGGCCGCCCTTCTGATGCATCAGGCCATGGCGATGGATGTCGAGGCCGGGGTGCCGAATATGACGTCGATTGTGTCCGCCACGCTGAACGTCGCCAAAGCTTTCCGCAAGGACAAGGACTACGGCAGCGTCGAGGTCGGCAAGGTCGCAGATCTTTCCATCGTCGCGGGCGATCCGTTGCAGGATATCTGGACGACAACCGACGTCAAACTGGTGGTCAAGGACGGCA
>JAXDOO010000325.1:0-8776 GCA_034668865.1 Alphaproteobacteria bacterium | reverse complement strand
CAGGCTCTGGCGGCGCGACTGATTGAAGGCGTCGTAGAGATTACGCGCGATCCAGGGATTGTCCTTCAGGATGGCCTTGCGGATTACCGCCACATGCATGATCGGATAGACCCGCGTCTTGGCGTAAAAGGCCTCGCCCATGGCGGTGAAATCCGGCCATAGCCGCACGATGTCGGGATGCGTTTCGAAACAATCCGGCGCCGTCGCGCACATCGCGGCGTCGAGGTCGCCGGCCGCCAGCATTTCGCTGAGCGACTTGCCGGACTCAACGGTGAGACGCACCCCCTTCGGCAGGTCCATGTCGACTTTCTCGGCACGGCCCTTTTCGTTCACGCCGGCCTGCACCCATTCGATCTCGGTGAAAGGCACGCCAAAGTCGTGCTGCAACGCGCCGCGGATATAGACCGTCGCGGTCTGCGCCCATTCTGGAATTCCCATCCGTTTGCCGCGCAAATCCTGCGGCGTGCGGATCCGATTGCGGTTGACATAGACGATGCCGTAGCGAAATTCGCGCCGCAGAAAGACGGGCAGGGCGATGAGATCGGGATCGGGACCGCTCGCTTCCGCGATGTATTTCGCAAAAGACAGCTCGGAGACGTCCCATTCGCGGTTGGCCAAAAACCGCGCGAAAATCTCGTGCATGTTGAGGCTGAGATAGGTCACGTCGATACCGACCGGCTGGATTTCGCCCATGCGCAAATCACGGACGTGGTCGTAGTCCCAGGTGGCGATGGTCACATGAACGTTGGGCATGCCCGCTAAAATATCCGTGCTATTTCTCGGCCGCCTTGGCCTGATCCCATAACGCATCCATTTCCGTCAGGGTCGCTTGCCGCGGAGCCTTGCCGCGGAGCGCCAGCGCCCGCTCGATCGATGCGAAGCGCCGTTCGAATTTGGCATTGGTTTGCCGCAGCAGGGCCTCCGGATCCGCCTGCAGATGGCGGGCCAGATTGGCCACCGCGAACAGAAGGTCGCCGACCTCGCGGGCCGCCTTGTCCTGCTCCCCAGCCTTCAACTCGGATTCGATCTCATCAGCCTCCTCGCGGATCTTGGCGAGAACGGCGAGTGGATCATTCCAGTCGAAACCGACCTCACCGGCCTTGTTTTGCAATTTCAGCGCGCGGGTGAGCGCAGGCAACGCAAGGGGAACACCGGCGAGGGCGCCTTGCACCGCGGAGGGGTTTTGCCGAACCGCCTTTTCCTGTGCCTTGATCTCCTGCCAGAGCTTGCCGACTGCCTCATGGTCGAGCCCGCCAGCCTCGCCAAAGACATGGGGGTGCCGGCGCAGCATTTTTTCGGTGATGGCCTGCACCACGTCGCCGAAATCGAAGGCGCCTTGTTCCTGCGCCATGCGCGCGTGATAGACCACCTGCAGCAGGAGATCGCCGAGTTCTTCGCGCAGGTCCCCCAGGTCGCCGCGCGCAATGGCGTCCGCCACTTCGTAGGCTTCTTCGATGGTATAGGGCGCGATGGTCGAGAAATCCTGCGTCAGGTCCCAGGGACAGCCGGTGTCCGGGGTCCGCAAGGCGGCCATGATCTCGATGAGACGGGCGATATCGCGCGATGGCGTCATAACGGTCCCTGGCAAAGGCCCGGGACCGTATCAGACCGGCCGCGCCGGCGCGAAGCCTCACCGGGTCAGTGCCCGGTTTGATCCGGCTTGCGGCTCGCCTCGAACAGGAACCAGGCCCGTTTTTCGGCCTCGTCGATCCAAATTTCCAGCATGCTTGCGGTGGCGACGTCTTCGTGCTTGTCGCACAGCCCGTGAGCTTCGCGCATGGCCTTGGCAACGGCCTTGTTGTCCTCCATCAGCTCCTTCAGCATGTCGACCGGTGGGACGTAATTTTCCTCATTGTCCTTGATGCTCTGGAGCCGCGAAATCTCACCGATGGAGCGCAGCGTCATCCCGCCGATCTTGCGCACCCGCTCGGCCATGTCATCAGTGGCGGCGAAGATCTGGGTGGCCTGTTCGTCCAGCAGTTCGTGATAGTCACGGAAGTGCGGGCCGCTGACGTGCCAGTGAAAGTTCTTGGTCTTCAGATAGAGCGCAAAGGAATCCGCCAGGATCGCGTTCATCGCCTTGGAGATATCACGCACCGCGTCTTCGCCCAGGTCGGTGGGTGTATCGAGCACTGCGGGCGACTTACGGGGTTCGAATTTTCCGACCTTGTTGTTGCTCACGGCATCACCTGGAAATTGGGCCCACACGCGGACCGATAACGAAAGGGGTCAACCGAAACCAACCCGCAAAACTGCAAGGCGTTCCTGAAATCCCCGGCAGTCCCGGATTCGCATAAGACATATTATGGAATATATCGACGGGGTCAGCCGAATTAACAGTGCTGGCTAATCGGCTAGAAACACACGACAAAATCGCATTAGGCGGGCAGCGCCAGCTTGAGGCCATCATACGCCGGCTGGATATGCGGCGGCAACTTGGCCCGCAGCGCCTCGTAATCCAGGTCCGAATGCAGGTTGGTCAGGATCGCGCGCTTCGGCTTCAGCCGCTCGATCCAGCGCAGCGCGTCATCGAATGCGAAGTGGCTCGGATGCGGCGCGTAGCGCAAGGCGTCCACGATCCAGACCTCAAGCCCGCGGAAAGCCTCGACGCTGGCCTCCGGCAGCCCGTTGATGTCGCAGGAATAGCCGAGCCCGCCGAAGCGATAGCCGAGCGAATGGATGTCGCCATGCTGCTGCAGCACCGGCAAAGCCGTAATAGGCCCGCCGGCCCCGTTAACGATTATCGGCTCGCCGGCGACAGCCGGGTGGCTCTGCACGATGGCCGGATATTCGCTTCCAGGCGGACTCTCGAAGCAATAGCCAAACTTACCCTGCAGCGCGCCGGCGGTGGCTTCATCTAGGTAGACATCCACGCGCCGGCGCGCCTGGATGAATAACGGCCGCAGGTCGTCGATTCCGTGGGTATGGTCGGCATGCGCATGCGTGAACATCACGGCGTCGAGCGCGTGAACATCGGCCGCCAGAAGCTGCTCGCGCAAATCAGGCGAGGTATCCACCAGCACGCTGGTGACCCCGGTATCGCCATCGCTGCGCTCGACCAGCAAGGAGCAGCGCCGGCGCCGGTTCCTGGGATTGGACGGGTCGCACGCGCCCCAGCCGAGCGCGACGCGTGGCACGCCCATGGAGGAACCGCAGCCCAGAATGGTGAAGGTCAGCGTCATGCCGCTGCCGCCGGTCGCGGGACCTTGCTGAACAGGCGGAAGAAGTTTTCTGTCGTCTGCCGGGCGATTTCGTCTGGCGAGACGCCCCGCAGTTCCGCCAGCACCTTCGCCGTTTCCACGACAAAGGCCGGCTCGTTGCGCTTGCCGCGATAAGGCCCAGGCGCGAGATACGGCGCATCGGTTTCTAAAAAGATGCGGTCCGCGGGCAGCTCCTTGGCGATATCGCGCAGGTTCTGCGAATTCTTGAAGGTCAGGATGCCGGTGAAGGAAATGGACAGGCCGAGATCGATCGCGGCCAGGGCGAGATCGCGCCCGCCAGTGAAGCAATGCAACACGGCCGGGAAGGCGCCCTTCCCCGTTTCTTCCGTCAGGATTTGCGCCACGTCGGCGTCGGCCTCGCGGGCGTGAATCACCAGCGGAAGCCTGGTTTCGCGCGCGGCCGCGATATGCGCGCGGAAGCCTCTTTCCTGCAGATCGCGCGGGCTGCGGTGGTAGTGATAATCGAGGCCGGCCTCGCCGATCGCCACCACCTTCGGATGTCGGGTGCGCGCGACCAGTTCATCTGTGCCAATGTCCGGCTCCTCTTGCGCATGGTGTGGATGCGTGCCGACCGAGCAATAGACATCCGGGAAGCGCTCGACGATGGCGATCAACTCGCCATGGCGTTTCACCCGCGTGGAGATGGTGACGATGCGGCCAATGCCTTGCGCCCCGGCGCGCGCCACTACCGCGTCGAGTTCGCTGGCGAAGTCGGGAAAATCCAGGTGGCAATGGCTGTCGATCAGCATGATGGATTACTTGGAGGTTTATTTCGGCGCGCTGGCCTCGGGCTCGACATAGCGCGGAAATACCGCCGCGGGGGCCGGCAGCTTTGAACCGGGCGCCAGCCGCTGTCCGCCGCTGAGCCGCGTAAAATCACGCTCCTCGTCCGGCACCGCCAAAAGATCGAGCAGCTTGCTCGCCGATCCTGGCATGAAAGGCTGCGCCAGAATGGCGACCTGCCGGATCACTTCCGCGGTGACGTAAAGGATCGTTCGCATGCGCGCCGGATTGGTTTTGGCGGCCGCCCAGGGCGCTTCGCCGGCGAAATAGCGGTTGGCGTCCGCCACCACGTCCCAGACCTGATTCAAAACCTGATTAAGCTGCTGCGTCTTCATCTGCTCGCGCGCGTTGATAATCATGGCATCCGCAGAGGCCAGTATGACCTTGTCGTTATCGGTGAATTCGCCCGGCTGCGGCAGCACGCCGCCCAGTTGCTTGCCGATCATCGACAGCGAGCGCTGCGCCAGGTTGCCGAGATCGTTGGCAAGATCGGCATTGGTCCGGTTGACGATCGCTTCATGGCTATAGGTGCCGTCCTGCCCGAACTGCACCTCGCGCAACAGGAAATACCGCAGTGGATCGACCCCATAAGCATCGGCTAGGGCGAAGGGATCGATCACGTTGCCGACCGACTTCGACATTTTCTCTCCGCGGTTGAACAGAAAGCCGTGGCTGAAAATGCGGCGTGGCAGCGCGATGCCTGCCGACATCAGAAAGGCCGGCCAATAGACCGCATGGAAGCGCACGATGTCTTTGCCGATCACGTGCAGCGCGGCCGGCCAATAGCGCTTGTACGGCTCGCTTTCCGTGTCGGGAAAGCCGACGCCGGTGATGTAATTGGTCAGCGCATCTACCCACACGTACATGATGTGCTTGGGATTGCCCGGTACCGGAATGCCCCAGTCGAAGGTGGTGCGCGAGATCGACAGATCCTGCAAGCCGCCGCGCACGAAGCTTGCCACTTCATTCAGCCGTTCCTTCGGCAGCACGAAATCCGGCTGCCGCTTGTAGAGGTCGAGCAGCTTGTCCTGATAAGCGGAGAGCTTGAAGAAATAGCTCGCCTCCTCCACCCATTCCACCGGCGTGCCTTGCGGCCCCATACGCTGGCCGCCTTGCGTGATGCTGGTCTCGCTCTCATCATAGAAAGCTTCGTCACGCACGGAGTACCAGCCGGCATATTTCGACAGATAGATATCGCCGGCTTTTTCCATCCGCTCCCAGATCGCCGCAGACGAGCGGCGATGCCGTTCCTCCGTGGTACGGATGAAATCGTCGTTGGAGCAATCCATCCGCTTCACCATGGCCTGAAAGCGCGGCACATTGCGCGCAACCAGCTGGGCAGGGGTGATCCCTTCCTTCACGGCGGTCTGCTGCATCTTCTGGCCGTGCTCGTCGGTCCCGGTGAGGAAATAAACGTCGTAGCCATCGAGCCGCATGAAACGCGCGATGGCGTCGGTGGCGATCGCCTCATAGGCGTGACCGATATGCGGCGCACCGTTGGGATAGGAGATGGCGGTGGTGATGTAGAAGCTCGGCTTGGTCGCCATCGCGGCTTTCTGGGCTGTCGGAACTAGCTGGAGGCTGTTGGTGCCAACAGAATGCGGGGAAATCAAGGGTCAGTGACTATGCTCGTGCAGGCTCAACTGGGCATGAATTCTCGGCCGCTCAAGGCCCCCTTCGGCGATCCAGGCGTCGGTGCTTTTGATGGCGCGCTCAATCAGCTGCTCGGTCTGGGAAAAGTCATACGGTGATCCGGCCAGCGGGCATAGCGGCGGCAGCACGAAATAATCGATGTGCGGTTCGAGTCCTGCCAGCTCGCTCAGCAGTTGCGTTGCGATCAGCAACGTAAGGGCATGCAGTGCGTTGGCGATGGCGCCGGTCGGCGGCGTTTCGCGCGCACAGGCATAGCCGGTCGGCAGGATGATGAGACGCTGGGCGCCAAGCATGACCGCCACTTTGGCTGGCGTGTTGCTCGACAGTGCGCCATCGGCCAAATATTTTGTCTCGAATTTCACTGGCGCGAACGCGGCGGGTATCGCTGTGCTGGCAAGAATGGCTTGTGCGGCCGAGCCTTCCGACAGCACGGCTGTTTTGCCGGTCAGAATATCGGTCGCCACGATGTGGATCGGGATTTTTGCCTCTTGCAGGTTGCGATAAGGCAAATGCTTGTCGACGAGCGCGCACACGCCGTCAGACGCAAGCAGGAAATCTCGCCGCCGCATAAAGCCGAGCAATGTCCGCCAGGTCAGAGGAAATACGTCGCGACGGTGCAAACCGCGCCAGATCGTCTCCAGCCGGCGGATTCCTTCTGGCGTGGGGTTGCCGGCATAGTAGGCACCATTCAATGCACCGACGCTTGAGCCGACCACCATGTCCGCCGCGACGCCGTGGCCCGCGAGCGAATGCAGCATGCCGACCTGAATGGCGCCGAAGCTGCCGCCGCCTGCGAGCACGAAGGCGGTTATCGGCTTGTTGGAGCTGGCCGGCATCGGCGGCAAGTCCTGTCCGTATCGCACGGTCATTGCTTCAGCTCCGCGCGGTCTCGGCAAGGACAGCGAAGACGGAGAAGACCAGGGGCTTGCGCTCCAGGTTGAATTCCTGGACCTCGCTGGCGGCGCGGTTGACCTTTTCCCAAGCCTCGGCAATTCGCGCCATGCGCCCGGTTTCTTGCGGCACGGCCAGGCGCGCGGAGAGCCAGGCGTTCACGGTATCCACAAAGGTCGCCAGCGGTTGTGGGTCGGCCCCAGCCATCGCGTCGCCGAGGGAATGCAGCGCCAGCGGGTCCGTCTCGGGCAGGCGCTCAAGCAGTTGGGTAAGACGCTGGCGCAGTGCCAAAGCCGGCCCTTGCAGCATGCTCACCGCGCGGCCGACACTGCCCTCCGCCAGCCCGGCGGCTTCCAGCACCTCCGCGTCGAGATCGCGGCCGCACGCAGCCGCAACGGCTTGCGCTACCTCGCCGCTCCCAAGCGGACGCAGATAGAGCACGCGGCAGCGGGAGCGAATGGTCGGCATCACCAAGCCCGGAACATGGGTGATCAGCAGGAGCAGGGCCCGGGGCGGCGGCTCCTCGACGATCTTCAACAACGCATTGGCACCGGCATCATTCAGTTCATCGACCGCGTCGACGATGGCAATACGCCACCCCCCTTCCCCAGCGGTAGAACCGAAAAACGAGACCGTGCGGCGCACATCATCGACTGCGATGTCCTGGCGCAGCTTGCCGCGTTCATTGACGGTCCGCTCCAGAACCAGCAGGTCTGCTTGCGCCTGCACAGCCATACGCCGCGCCACCGGATGTTCCGGATCGACCGCAAGCGAGCGCGCGGATTGCACCTCCTTGCTGTTGGGATCCGGATGCGCCAGCACAAAGCGCGCCATGCGGTAAGCCAGCGTGGCTTTTCCGACCCCGCGCGGCCCGCCGATCAGCCAGGCATGCGGGATCCGGCCGCCGCGATACGCCTCGAGCAAAATACGCTCGGCTTCCGCATGCCCGAACAGCTGTTGGGTTTCGCGTGGATGCAGGCCATCGCTGGCCTCCTCGTCGTCATAGGCGCTCACGGTGCCGCCTCGTCGACAGTGGGTGCCGCAGTGGCGGGGTTCAGGCGCGTCTCGACGATGTTCCAGATCTGCTCTGCCACGTCAGCGCGCGGCGCAGTCACGTCGATTAGCACGCACCGGTCTGGTTCGCTCTGCGCGATCGTGCGAAAGCCGGCGCGCAGCTTTTCGTGGAACTCCAGCGCTTCGCTCTCGAAACGGTCTGCATGCGCAGGGCCGCGGCGCTGACCCGCGCGCGCGAGTCCCACTTCTGCCGGCACATCGAGCACAAAAGTAAGATCGGGTACCGTTTCTCCCACGGTGATCCGCTCCAATTCCTGGATCAGCCGCAGGTCCACCTCGCCGACAATGCCCTGGTACACGCGCGTGGAGTCGGCGAAGCGGTCGCACAGCACCCAGGCGCCGCGCTCCAGCGCAGGCCTGATGGTGGTGCGCAGATGATCATCGCGCGCGGATGCAAACAGCATGGTCTCGGCTTCGGCTCCGAGCGGCTTCGCCGCGCCCGACAAAATGATATGGCGAATGATTTCCGCGCCCGGCGAGCCGCCGGGCTCGCGCGTCACCACGACCTCGATCCCGGCATCCTGAAGGCGCTCCGCGAGCAGCTTCGAATGGGTCGACTTGCCGGCTCCTTCGCCGCCTTCGAAGCTAATGAAGCGTCCGCGCATTTCATGTCTCGCGATCCGCCCTATAGGCGTTCGGCTCCGGCGCGGAACAGCGTGATTACCGATTCAGTCACCGCATCGAAAGCGCGCTGCGAGAGATTGCCCTTGGCTACCTCCTCCCCGGTTTGCAGCGGCACTTCCAGCGCGAGGGTGTCGCCGCGCCAGACCTTCAGAACGCCCGCCGGCCGTCCCCGCTCCACCGGCGCGGGCAGCGGACCGGTATAAGTGACGCGCGCCACGATCTTTTCGCTGATATTGCGCGGTACCATCAGCCGGATCGTGCCGGAGCCGATGAGGGGCACGTAGCCTTTTTCTCCGGCGAAGACTTTGGCTTCGCCGACGGTCTGCCCTTCGGCAAACAGAATGCGGGCTTCGAAGCTGCGAAAGCCCCACTCGAGCAGCTTACGGGCTTCATCTGCGCGCTCTTTTTCTCCCTTGGCTCCCATCACCACGACGATCAGCCGCATGCCATTCTGTTCGGCGGAAGCCACGAGTCCGTAGCCGGATTCTTTGGTGAAGCCGGTCTTCAGGCCATCGGCACCCCAGGCCAGC
>JAXDOO010000324.1:0-5271 GCA_034668865.1 Alphaproteobacteria bacterium | reverse complement strand
CTCAGGCGGCGCTCGGAAGAGCGCGCAGGACCGCGGCGATGAATTGTCGCCGCGCGTCCGGCATCTCGAGGCCGCGCGGTTCAAACAAATGCCGGGCAAGAAAGAAGCCCGTGACTTCGAAGCCATTGGCGACATCCATCGCCGATGGCTTTTCTTCATCCTGAGCGGTGAGGAAAGGCGGCAGGCGCATCAACCTGTCCTGCCACGGCTGTCCGGCATCGCGTGACACCGCCCTGCCCGATTTCGGCGAGACATAGGCCAGATCGGCAGTGCCGCCGGTCGCCGCGCATTGCGAAAGATCGAGGCCGAAGCCGAGCTCAGCCAGCAGCATGAGCTCAAACCGCGCGACCAGCGGTCCCGCCTGTCGGACGTCGTCGAGCTGCTCCAGAATGGCCTCCAGCACCTCATAGACATCACGATGCGGATCGCGCTCTGGCAAGAGGCGCGTGAGCGCTGCCAGATGCGTCAGGCCATAAACGCCATGCGAGGCGCCCAGGAAAAGCGAGGAGCGAGAACGCATGCCTTCCAGCGTGTAATTGCCCAGATGCTCGTGGAGCCGGGCCCGCCAGGTCGCCGCCACGCTGTTGCCGGGCTGCAGGATCGGGCGCATGCGCGAGCCGGTGCCCCCGCGCACCAAACCGAGATGTCGCCCATGCTCGCGCGTCATCAGCTCGACGATAGCGCTTGCCTCGCCGTGGCGTTTGACGCCAAGCACAATACCTTCATCGGCCCATTGCATGAGCGCAGCCTACTCCTTCGGGAATTCAAGTCCCATGCCCCGGTAGCGTTCGGGATCGTCGCCCCAGCCTGCACGCACTTTCACAAACAGGAAGAGGTGCACCGGCTTTTCGACGATCTCGGCAATCTCCTTGCGCGCGGCGGCGCTGATCGCCTTGATGGCGGCACCACCTTTGCCGAGCACGATCTTGCGCTGGCTTTCCCGCTCCACATAGATCGTCTGCTCGATCCGCACCGAGCCGTCCCGGAGTTCTTTCCAGCTCTCGGTTTCCACCGTCGACTGGTAAGGAAGTTCCTGATGCAGCCGGTGGAAGAGCTTTTCGCGCGTGACCTCGGCGGCGAGCTGCCGCAAGGGCGCATCCGACATCTGGTCGGGCGGATAAAGCCACGGTCCCGGCGGCATCTTTTCCGCCAGCCAGCGTTTTGCATCGCTGACACCGTCTCCGGAGAGCGCGGAGATCATGAACGTGGCAGCGAAGGGCACCCGGTCGTTGGCAGCCTTGGCTAAAGCCAACAATTTCTCCCGCTCCACCAGGTCGATCTTGTTCAGCAGCAGCAGTTTTGGCTGCCCCAGCAGCGCAAGGCCTGTCAGGATGACCTCGGCTTCCTCGTCGAGTCCCTTGCGCGCGTCGATCAGCACGGCGACCACATCGGCGTCATGCGCGCCGCTCCAGGCGCTGGTAACCATCGCGCGGTCCAGCCGGCGCTTGGGCGCGAAGATGCCGGGCGTGTCAACGAAAATGAGCTGGGCACTGCCTTCAACCGCGATGCCGCGCACCAGCGCGCGCGTGGTCTGTACCTTGTGCGAGACGATCGTCACCTTGGAGCCGACGAGCGTATTGAGCAGCGTCGACTTGCCCGCATTGGGCGCGCCGATCAGGGCAACGAATCCACCACGCGTGTCTTCGGTGGGGTGGTCAGCCATTGCCAGGATCTGCGGTCACTCCCTCGCGCTGCAAAAGCGCTTGGGCGGCAGCCTGTTCCGCGGCGCGCTTGGAGCGGCCGATGCCTTCCGCCGGCGGAAGTTGGGGAAGTTCGACGGCAATGCGGAATTCCGGACTGTGGTGCGGCCCCGAGCGCCCGACTTCGCGGTAGGTCGGGGTCGGAAGGCCGCGTCCTTGTGCCCATTCCTGCAGGGTGGTCTTTGGATCACGCAGCGGCCGCACCGGCGTGCGCATGCGCTCGTTCCAGAACTTTTCCACAAGCGCCGCGGCCGCCGGATAGCCGCCGTCGAGGAAGACGGCGCCGATCAGCGACTCGCAGACATCCGCCAGGATGGCATCGCGCGAACGCCCGCCCGATCCAGCTTCCGAAAAGCCGAGCCGGATGATGGCGCCGAGATCGAGTTCGCGGGCCATCTCGGCGCAGGTTTCTTTGCGGACAAGGTCGGCCAGCCGACGCGACAGCTCGCCTTCGTTTGCCTTGGGAAAATTGCGGAACAGCATGTCGGAGACCACGAGGCCGAGCACGTGGTCACCCAAAAATTCAAGGCGCTGGTAGCTGCCCATCCGATTGCGCGGACCGGTCAACGCGGAGATATGCGTCAGCGCGCAATCCAGGAGCTCGGGGTCCTCGAAACGGTAGCCGATACGGTCCTCCAGCGCGCCCGTGCCCTTGCGCCGGCGCTTGCGCGGCGCTGCGGCCGGAGCCGGACTGGAAGCTGTGAACGTGCCGCCCGGCGCGGCGGAAGCGCTCTTTTTCTTCCGCTTCATCTGACCAGCGTGAACAGCCGGTTCCAGCGCACCACCCAGGGCCAGCGCCAGAACTGCCAGGCGCGCTCACCTTCGCCGATGGAGAAGAAAATAATCTGCGCACGGCCGATGATGTTCTCGAACGGTATGTAGCCAACCTGCGGGAAGCGGCTGTCGGTGGAATTGTCCCGATTATCGCCCATCATGAAGTAATGGCCGGGCGGCACCACGAACACGTCGGTATTGTCGCTGTAACCGGAGTCGACAAGATCGAGCGTCCTATAGGTCACGCCGTTCGGCAGCGTTTCGCGCCAGCGCTTCACGCGTGTCGCAGAGCCGTCCTCGGTGTCGAGATAATCGTCCATCCGCTCGCGCTTTACCGGCTGACCATTGATGTTCAGCACGCCCTGAATGACCTGGATGCGGTCACCGGGAAAGCCGATCACGCGCTTGATGTAATCGGTGGCGTCATCCTTCGGCAGCCGGAATACCACGACGTCGCCACGGTTCAGTTCGGATGACCAGATGCGGCCGCTGAATAGCGGCGGCGAAAACGGCAACGAATAATGGCTGTAGCCATAGCTGAACTTCGAGACGAAGAGATAGTCGCCAACCAGCAGGGTCTCCTTCATGGAGCCGGAAGGAATGTTGAAAGGATGGAACAGGAAAGTGCGGATCACCAGCGCGATGATGAGGGCGTGAATGATCACCCGCACCGTTTCAGTGATGCCACCTTCCTTGCGTTTTGCGGTCGTCACGCTCATCCGCCTTTCGTCCTTATTCGCGAACCCGGGCCCTTGTAGCGGTTGCCCCGAAGCCGTGCAACGCACCGTAATGCTGCCCATGACGACGGGTTTTTTGCTAGTATATCGAGGTAGATAGAGACCTTTGTTAGACCTTTTTCAGCCCTTTGCGGGCTCCGCCGAAATGACCACAAAGGCCTGTGCGGTGGGATATTCGTCGGTGATCGTCACATCGATGCGCGCCTCATAACCGGCCGGGGTAATTGCGCTGAGACGCGCCAGCGCGCCGCCGGTCAGCAGCATGGTCGGCCGCCCCGACGGCAAATTCACCACGCCCATGTCGCGCCAGAAGACGCCGGCGCGCAGACCGGTGCCCAAAGCCTTGGCGCAGGCCTCCTTCGCAGCAAAGCGCTTGGCATAGGTGTCGATCCGGTTCTTGCGGCGCTCGGCTTTTGCCCGCTCCACGTCGGTGAAGATGCGGTCGAGAAAGCGGTCGCCATGGCGCGCGATGGTCTGCTCGATCCGCCGGACGTCGATTATGTCTGAGCCAATGCCGAGAATCATGCGCTGCCTGCTTTAGCGCGTCCGCGATCCATGGCGGCGCGCATCAATTTCACCGCCTCGGTAAGGCTGTCGAACACCGC
This sequence comes from Alphaproteobacteria bacterium, assembly GCA_034668865.1. Taxonomy (GTDB): domain Bacteria; phylum Pseudomonadota; class Alphaproteobacteria; order Rhizobiales; family Xanthobacteraceae; genus CANKHA01. The sequence continues at coordinate 1,455 of JAXDOO010000324.1, read as the reverse complement.
CGCGCCGACAAGAAAATGGCCGATATTGAGCTCCACGATTTCCGGTAGAACCGCAATGGTCTGCGCACTGGCATAATCCAATCCGTGACCCGCGTGGACCTCCAGCCCGAGGTTTTTCGCCAACCGCGCGCCCTCCCGAATGCGGGTCCACTCCGCTTCGGCCGCCTCAGCGTGGCCGTGCATCAGCGCCTCACACCAGGAACCGACATGAATCTCTATCACCGGGGCGCGCAGGCGTGCGGCCGCCTCGATCTGCCGCGACTCAGGGGTAATAAACAAGGAGACGCGGATGCCCGCACCGCCGAGTTTTTCCACGACCGGCGCCAGCATATTATGCTGGCCGGCGACGTCGAGACCGCCTTCGGTCGTGCGCTCGCTGCGCTTTTCCGGCACCAGGCAGGCAGCATGCGGCCGTGTCTGCAGCGCGATGCCCACCATCTCTTCCGTAGCCGCCATTTCGAAATTCAATGGCTTGGAAATTTCCGCTTTCAACCGCGCAATGTCGTCGTCCAGGATGTGTCGCCGGTCTTCACGCAGATGGGCGGTGATACCGTCGGCGCCTGCCTCAATCGCAAGCTTGGCCGCGCGCACCGGATCCGGATGCCGACCACCGCGCGCGTTGCGGATAGTGGCGACGTGGTCGATGTTCACGCCGAGACGGAGCTGCGGAGCTTTCGCCAAGGTTCACCCACTCACCCGCACGACCTTGGCCACCACCGACTTGGCCCGTAACTGCCCGATGATCGAAGTGAGATGCGTGAGGTCATAGACCTCGAGATCGATGGTGAGCTCGGTGAAATCCGGCGAGCGCCGGGTCATGTGGATGTTGTCGATGTTGCCGTCGTGATCGGCGATGATCTGGGTGATCTGCGCCAGCGTGCCGGGCTCGTTCAGCGACTGCACCTGCAGGCGCGCAGGAAAGCGCTGCGGGCTTTCGGCGTCCATGTCCCATTGCACGTCGAGCCAGCGTTCCGGCGCTTCCTCGAAATCCTTCAGGGCCGGCGAATGGATCGGGTAGATCGTGATCCCCTGCCCGGGCGTGAGAATCCCGACGATCCGGTCGCCCGGCACCGCGCCGCCGTTGGCGGCAAAACGCACCGGCAAGTCGCTGTTGATCCCGCGAATAGGCAGCGGGGTGCCCTCGCTTGGCACCTTGAACTTCAGCGACTTCGCGCGTTTGAGCCCGAACCAGCCGCTTTCGGATTTGGCCGGCAGGGCGGCTCGCGCCGCTGCGCGTTCCTCCTTGTAGTCCGGATACATGGCGCGGGCGACATCTGCGGCTTTCATCTCGCCGCGGCCGACCGCCGCCATCACATCGTCGATCGAGGCGCGTGCCAAGCGCGGCAGCGTGCCGCGCAATTTATCGTCGGAATATTCGATCTTCACGCGCTGGAACAGCCGCTCCACGATGCGCCGTCCGAGCCCGGCATATTGTGCCCGAATGGCCACGCGCGT
>JAXDOO010000323.1:0-6558 GCA_034668865.1 Alphaproteobacteria bacterium | reverse complement strand
GTCTGGCGGGTGAAAGGCACCAGCTTGCCGATACGCTCGATGTCGGGGATGAAGCCCATGTCGAGCATGCGGTCGGCTTCGTCGATCACCAGCAGTTCGACGCCACTCAACAGTAATCCGCCGCGCTCGGTATGATCGAGCAGCCGGCCAGGCGTCGCGATCAAAACGTCGACCCCGCGCATCAGCTTTGTATCCTGATCGCCGAAGGAAACACCGCCGATCAGCAGCGCGACGTTGAGTTTATGCTTGGACCCGTAACGCGCAAAGTGCTCCGCCACTTGTGCCGCGAGTTCGCGCGTCGGCTCGAGAATAAGCGTACGCGGCATCCGCGCGCGGGCGCGGCCCTTTGACAGGATATCGAGCATCGGCCAGACGAAGGCAGCGGTCTTGCCGGTGCCGGTCTGCGCAATGCCAAGCACGTCGCGCCGGGCGAGAACGTGCGGGATGGCTTGCTCTTGAATGGGAGTGGGTGCGGGGTAACCGGCCGCGCCAATCGCGGCGAGAACTTTCTCGGACAAGCCAAGAGTGGAAAAAGGCATGCAACCTCTATGAGGGACCGTCCGGGCCCGCGCCGGGAGAACGACGACCAAGTAATGGCGGGGGCGCGACGGTCGAATCCGTGTTCGATCGTACGCCGCGAACATAAGCCCGAAAGGCCTAAAGTCAATGCCGCTGCAGTGCAATAAGTGGAATTAATACTTAACGTTTTTCAAGAAACCGTACTAACTGCAAAACCTGCCGCATGTCCTTATCCGAAAAACCGGTTCCCACTTTTGCGATTATCCGGTCGCTTCTTCCCGCGCGGGCTCCGCGCGCCACTCCTGGCCCACGCCCGCGCTGGCCGGGAAGACCAGCGATTTGATCACCACCGCGACGGCGCCGGAACTCTCCATCATTCCGCCGATATCGATGAAGTCGAATTCTTTCAGTTCCAGGCCGTCAACTGAGACAATCGGGTTGGGTAGGCGCATCTCCTCGCGCAGATGGATGCCGAGCAGGCCGCCAACATCGCCGTCACCTGCCAGCACCAGCGGGTGACCGCGGCTCAAAACCGAGGCGAGCCCTTCGACCGCGCCATTGCAGAAAGCATCGAGGCGCTGGAAGGTCGCCGAGCCCCTCCACGGCACGAAGACTGCAACCGGGCTCTTGCCCTGGGCGAGATCGGCCTGCTTCAGGGCGGAAGCGATCGCGACGGCCACCGCTTTCGCATCGATTTCCTCGTCCAGCGGCAGATGCGGCGCGATCACCGGCACGTTGCGCAGCGGCACGGCTTCCAGCGGCGAGACGAAAATCGTGCTGCCACTGACCTGCGTCGTATATTGCGAGGCGCCGATCACGGTGGCGCGGATTCCCTGGTCGGGCGTCTCGATGCGCGACACCCAGGCTTCCACGCGCTTGCGGATCTCATCCGCCAGCAGCGGGCCGAGGTCGCCAAAGGAACTCTTTTCCCGGCCGTAGATGAATTCGGAAACACCGCCGGAGAAAGTCACTTCGTCGACCTTGCCGCGAAAGGCAAGCGGATCGAGTCGCAGCAGATGCGTGCCGCCTTCCGCCGGTGATGCGCCGCGCATCGCCTCGAACAGCCGGTCCGCCATATGGGCGGCCAGATCGCGCGCGACCTGTGGCGGCAACACGTCGCCGAGCTTGAGATTCACGCCGAGGGCGGCTGCGAAGCGGCGGCCTGCCTCTTCGATGCGGTTGATCTTGCCCTCGCCGTCGACGCAGACCAGCCGCGCACCGACGTCAATGGCGGTCAGTCCGATCACCTTACCGTCGGCGCAGACCGCGATCTTTGACGTGCCGCCGCCGATATCGACATTCATCACCGTCGAGGCGTCACGGATGGAGCGGGCGACGGCGCCGGAGCCATAGGCTGCCATCACAGTTTCCAGGTTATCGCCGGCGCTGACCGCAACGAGTTTGCCGGCCTGGCCCGCGAACAACTCGCCGATCTTGCGCGCATTGCGGCGGCGCACCGCCACGCCAGTGAGGATCAGTGCGCCGGTATCGATCTCGTTCGGATCGACATTGGCGTCCTGATACTGCTGCTGGATGAAGGCCCCGAGCTTTTCGGCGTCAATCTCTTCCGCGGCGGTATAAGGCGTGAGCAGGATGTCGGACTGATAAAAGGTCTCGCGCTGGGTCACGACATAGCGGCTGTCGAGCCGCTCCAGCACGATGCGGGAGAATACGAGATGCGAAGTCGATGAGCCGATATCGACTCCGACACTGAGGATGCAGATTTCATCTTCGCCTTCGAGCGTGCGGCCGATGCTGGAGAAATAAATCCGTCCGCCTTCGGTTTCTTCGACTGGCATCGCTTTCCTTCAGTGTCATCGCCCCGCGCAGACGGGCGATCCAGTAATGTCGCGACTGCTCGGAGGATACTGGATACCCCGCTTTCGCGCGGCATGACGCCCAGTAAACGGCCCCAATTATTCCGTCGGCAGCGGGCCCTTGTAGTTCTTGTCGTAATATTCCGGGCGCATACGGTTTTCGACGCCTTCCGCCTTGAGCCGGCCTTCGTATTCCTCACGGATGAAGGGGTCTTCCATCCAATAGGGGATGGCGGTGCCGCCCTCGGGAATGTCGCGGCCGGTATAATCGGTGTGCTTTTCGCCAGGCGGGCCGGGCTCGCGGCCGGGATTAAACGGCCCGAACCAAGCGCTGAGCCGCAGCGGCTCCTTCGAGGCGGCGAAGTGCTGGTGATACCAGCGCGCCCCGCCGGGCGCCGCGGTGACGATGCCGCCGAATTCATAGTCGACGCGTTGAACCTCGTCGCCTTTGCCGTCCTTCCAGGGGGTGACGCCATTCCGCTCGGGCCAAGTATAGGTGTAGCCCTTGCCGGTCAGGCAGACGAGCACCGCCGCAGACGTATGCGCATGCGCCTTGGAGTAGCGGCCATTCTCGTGCTGGCCGATCCAGTAATAGAACTGGTTGTTGGTCATGAAGGGTTCGACGCGGCGCCAGCCCGGAGAGCGGCGGTTGTCGAGCGGCAGATCGCAACTGATCACGTCAGGGATGAAGTTGGTGCGACGCATGGCCAGACCGCGCACCGGATCCGGCTCCACGTCGTCTTTGTATTTGTAGAAGTCGTCCGCGCCGCTGAAGCGGTCGGTGAATTTGAAGGGGTTGTTGAACACCGCTTCGACATTATTGATCATGTTCAGCACGTTCGGCGCGGTTGTGCCGCCGAGCAGCAGGGCGGGGCTCGAACTGGCGTTGACGATGCGGTGCATGGCGTTCATCGGGATCGAAAACATCGAGCCCTTCTGCCATTCAAAAGTGTGGCGCTTGCTGTCGCCTTCCAGCCAAACCTCGGTGGTGCCGCGGCCTTCGAGCACGAGGAAGATTTCCTCGTACATGTGCTTTTCCGGATTGAGTGCGCCGGCGCCCGGCACCTCGATCACATAGCAGCCCCATTTGCCTTCGGTGCCGTGCAACTGGATGTAGCTGCCGCGGCCGCCTGTGCGCTTCCACGGCTTCAGCGGCAGGTCCTGGGTGCGTTTGCAACCCACGCCGCGGAAGATCGGGATCTCTTCCGACTCCATGAACAGGTCATAAGGGGTTTTCGGTCGGCCAAAATCCCCAAAGCCGGCCTTCCTGCCGCCGGCGGGTTCATGCCAATGGGCCTTGCTGGTGACTTCATGCATGGCGAAGCGCTTCCTCTACTGGGGCGAAGTCTTGATCGGCCGGAACGGGCTGATTTTACAATCCTAGTTGCCCGAAAGCCGCGGCCAGTCAAGCGCTTCGGCGCATAGGCCGGCACCCTGACCATGTGCCGGTCCTGGAGGGGAAACCGAGCGGCCAGGGCGAACGTTCCAGCCTTTCCGGGCTTCATCCCTTTTCGTCCGGCCTAGCGCCCGTTTATGGCTAGCTTTTCGGGAGAAGCGGCGATGCGCACGCAAGTCGGAATCGTGGGCGCCGGCCCTGCGGGGCTGATGCTCTCCCATTTGCTGCACCGCAGTGGCATTCAAACTATCGTGCTCGAAAGCCGCAGCCGCGCCTATGTCGAGCAGCGCGTGCGCGCCGGCGTGCTTGAGCAATGGGCAGCCGACCTGCTGGTGGAGACCGGCGTCGGTGAGCGCCTGCAGCGCGAGGCGATGCGGCATGACGGCATCTTTCTCTGCTTCGACGGCGCGCTGCATCATCTCGATTTCCGTAATCTGGTCGGCAAGGGGATCGCGATCTACGGACAGCAGGAGATCGTCAAGGATCTGATCGCGCGACGGCTGGCCGACGGTGGCGAGATTTTCTTTGGTGTCGAGGACGTGCGCCTGCAGGGCTTCGATAGCGGCAGGCCGACGATCACCTTCAGGCAGGAAGGCGCGGAGAAGGAAATCTCCTGCGACTTCATCGGCGGCTGCGACGGCTCGCACGGCATCTGCCGCCCGAGTTTTCCATCCGGAACGCTCACCGCCTATGAGCGCGATTATCCCTTTGCGTGGCTCGGCATTCTGGCGGAAGCGCCCCCGCCGGAGCAGGAGCTGATCTATGCCTTCCATGCGCGTGGTTTCGCGCTATGCAGCATGCGCTCGCCGACCGTTTCGCGGCTCTATCTGCAATGCGCGCCGGACGAAGACATTAACGAATGGCCTGACGACAGAATTTGGCGGGAGCTGCGCACGCGGCTGGACGGCACCCGCGCGCTCACCGAAGGCGGCATCCTGCAGAAAGGGATCACGCCCATGCGCAGCTTCGTGGTGGAGCCAATGCAGCATGGCCGGTTGTTTCTCGCAGGCGACGCGGCGCATATCGTGCCGCCGACCGGCGCCAAGGGCATGAATCTGGCGCTCGCCGATGTGCTGGTGCTCTCGCGCGCGATCCATGCCTTTTACGCTTCCGGCCGAAGCGATCGGCTTGACGCCTACTCAGCGACGTGCCTGCGGCGGGTATGGAAGGCGCAGCGCTTCTCGCTCTGGATGACGCAGCTCCTGCACCGCTTTACCTTTGAGCCGGATTTCGATTATCGCCGCCAGCTCGCGGAGCTGGATTATGTAACGAACTCCCGTGCAGCGGCGACGGCGCTCGCGGAGAATTATGTCGGACTGCCGCTGGATTGAAGCCGGCGCTAAACGTCCAGCAATTCTTCCGACGCAAACTCCGCTTTTTCCTGGATGAAGGCAAAGCGGGATTCCGCCTTGGTGCCCATCAGGCGTTCGACTGAATCCGCGGTGTCCTCGCGGTCGTCGGCCAGCAAGACGACGCGCAGCAGCGTGCGCTTGCGACGGTCCATGGTGGTTTCTTTCAGCTGGCTCGCCATCATCTCGCCCAAGCCTTTGAAGCGGCCGATCTCCACCTTGGCATTGGCGTGGAATTCTTTTTTCAACAGCTCGGCCTTATGCGCGTCGTCGCGTGCATAAACCGTCTTCGCTCCGTGGGTGAGGCGATAGAGCGGCGGGACGGCAAGATAGAGCCTGCCGGCGTCGATCAGCTTCGGCGTTTCGCGGTAGAAGAAGGTGATCAGCAGGGATGCGATATGCGCGCCGTCCACATCGGCATCGGTCATTACAATCACCTTCTCGTAGCGCAGATCCTCCTCGCGGTAATGCACCCCGGTGCCGCAGCCGAGCGCCTGCACCAGGTCCGCCAGCTGCTGGTTTTGCATTAGCTTGTCTTTGGTGGCCGAGGCGACGTTGAGAATTTTACCGCGCAGCGGCATCACCGCCTGCGTCGCGCGGTCGCGCGCCTGCTTGGCGGAGCCGCCGGCGCTATCGCCCTCGACGATGAAAATCTCCGAGCCCTCGGCGCCGGTATTGCTGCAATCCGCCAGTTTGCCGGGAAGCCGCAGTTTGCGCACCGCAGTCTTGCGCGAGATTTCCTTTTCTGCCCGGCGCCGTAAGCGTTCCTCGGCGCGCTCGACCACGAAATCCAGCAGCTTGCCGGCCTGGTTCGGATTGCCGGCCAACCAGTGGTCGAACGGATCGCGGATACCTTGTTCGACGATGCGGGTTGCTTCGGCGGTGGCGAGCCGGTCCTTGGTTTGGCCCTGGAATTCAGGCTCGCGGATGAAGACCGACAGCATGGCGGCCGCGCCGGCCATTACATCTTCGCTGGTAATGGAAGCCGCGCGCTTGCCTTGCCCGATGCGTTCGGCGTGGTCTTTCAGCCCGCGGGTGAGCACGCTGCGCAAGCCCGACTCATGTGTGCCGCCGTCGCCGGTGGGAATGGTGTTGCAATAAGAGGAGACGAAGCCGTCAGCATCGGCGGTCCAGGCCACGGCCCATTCCACTGCCCCATGGCCGCCGGTCTTGCCGGCCTTGCCGGTGAAGATATCCGGATGCACCAGGGTATCGTTGTGAATGGCGGCGGCAAGAAAGTCCTTCAGGCCTTCGGGGAAATGGAAGGTCTCCTGCTCCGGCACATCATCGATACCGCGCAGCATTTCCTTGGCGCAGGTCCAGCGGATCTCGACTCCGCCGAAGAGATAGGCCTTGGAGCGCGCCATCTTGAAAACGCGTTGCGGCTTGAACGCCGCCTTCGGCCCGAAAATTTGCGGATCCGGACGGAAACGCACTTTGGTGCCGCGCTTGTTCGGCACGCGGCCGAGTTTCTCCA
>JAXDOO010000322.1:0-3928 GCA_034668865.1 Alphaproteobacteria bacterium | reverse complement strand
CAGGCAGCAGTCCATCCGGCACCGGATCAGGTTCGATATCCGCGGCCACCCATTGCCTTGATGCTTCGGGTCAGCCGAAGCTGAAATCGGCGGCTTCCGGCTCCGGCTCATCCACGGGCGGTAGCAGTTCGACCGACGCAAGCGGCAGCGGCGGCAGCGGCGGCAGCGGCGGCAGCAGGAGCAGCGGCTCCGCAAGCACCAGCGGCTCGGCGTCCGGTTCGGGCTCAGGCATGGGCAGCAGCAGTACTGCCGCAGCCAATCTGCCGAAATGCTGATCGTCGCGTTACGATGAAAGAACGAGCGGCCCCGCAAGGGGCCGCTTTCCTATGAGCGGGCGTCAGCCTTCACTGCCGCCGCCGTCGCCTCCAACATCGAAGCCGCCGTCGCCGCCGGGATCATCGCTAATAGGCTCCGCCGTATCGAAGAAGCCTTGGCGGTCCTCGCGTCCGCCGCCGATGTCCTGGAGGCCTGCTTCACGCGCCAGTTCACTGTCGCGCGCGCCCCCGCCCCAGGGCGTATCTCCGCCGGTGTCACCGAATTTCTGGGTGCCGGCATGCGCCTTATCGCCACCGAACATCGAGCCGAGGCTGTTGAACAGCAGCGAGCCGCCAATCACGCCGGCGGCGGTCGCCGCCGCCGTGCCCAGAAAGGAGCCGCCGCCGCGACCGTAATCCTGCGGCATCGGCTGTTGATGTTGCTGGTACTGCTGCGGCGTATTCCACACGCTGCCGCGCCCGCCGACCGAGGGGACGGAACCGCGGCGGTTCGGATCAGGCCCGAGCAAGGCCTCGCGCACATTGTCGAGGAAGCCGCGCTCCTGCTGCGGCTCTTCGATCTCCCCACCGAGCTCGCGAATGCGTTCTTCCGCGATCTTCAGCGCTTCATCCTGCACCAGCACGGTCTGCACCAGCGGATAGAGCGCATGCGGCGCGCGGGCCAAACCTTCGGCGATGGCCCGTTCGGCTTCCGGATCGCGCGGCTGGCGTTCCAGCTGGGCCAGGCGGTCGAACAATTCGTCGATAAGCTGGCGTTCCTGCGGTGTCATCGGTCGTCTCCCTTGCGCCCCTGATAAGTTAGCGCGCCAACGCCGGTTATGTGGGGGGAGTCGGGCCGGAGAAGAATAGCCGCGCCGAAATATTCTGGCGTCGGCAAGGCGACAGTTCAGCTCAGGGCGACGCCATAGGCGGCCAAAGTGGCGGGCAGGGCGTCGCTGCCGAGATAGGCATATTCCCGCTCGCGCTGGGTGGTGAGCGGATCGAGCCGCTTCAGCTCGTCATCCACCACGCCGGGATGGCACATCACCACGCTTTCCGGCGGCAGCCGGTGCAGGAAGCGGGGAAAAAGCTTGGCGAAATTCGGCTCGCCGCGGAAATCATAGGCCCCGGCGAAGGCCGGGTTGATGCGCAGTCCCTTCCTGCGCGCTCGGCGGCGGAAGCTATAGCTGAGCATGTCGAGCAGCAACGCCTTACGGTCGAAGCGCCGCCGTAGCGGGATCGAGCGGCCGCATTGCCGCACCCAGGCCTGCGGCGCCATCTCCTTCACCACCGAGAGGAAGGCGTCGCGCACCTGTGGAAACAGATGCACATGCTGGTGACCGTCGACGAAATCCGGCGCGCGTCCGAAGGCCAAGACGAAGGCCCTGAACTGCGTCGAGATCTCCATGGCGAGACGCTCGTGGCTCAGCCGCTGCAGGAAGGCGGCGAGCAGCATGGCCTGGAGCGGCAGAAAGGCGCCGTCGCGCAGCGGCCCGTAATCCCGAGCCATCGGCGTGAAGGGCGCGGTCAGCGTCACATGCAGGCCGATCGCCACCCGCTTTTCATCCTCGTTGAGGCCGGCAAGCGCTTCCGCCTCGGGCCGCGAAAAGCTTGGCGCCGTCACCATCACCGAGGTGGCATTGATCCGCCCGCGCGCGACCAGGTCACGGATCGCGCCGTTGACTCCCGGGGCGATGCCGTAGTCGTCGGCGCAAAGCCAGATACGGCGCGGCTGCGGGGCCGGCGGAACCGCGCGCATCATTCGGCGGCGGTCCTTGTGGTCGAGTCGTTTGCACGCGCCTCGTCCCCCTGTTTCAGGCTGTGCTCGGCGACGAAATAGACCGGGCGCGCTTTTATCTCGGACAGCACCTTGGCGATGTATTCACCCATCACCCCGATCATGATCAGTTGCACGCCGCCCAGCACCATCAGGCCGACGACCACAGACGGATAGCCGGGCACGGAATGACCGTAGAACACGGTCTCGAACAGGATCTGCATGCCGAAGATGAAAGCGCCGCCGGCGAGCAGTAGCCCGAGCAGGCTGGCGAGCCGCAGCGGCGCGACCGAGAAGGAGGTCAGCCCTTCGATCGAGAGCCCGACCAGCGCGCGCACGTTCCAGCTGGATTTGCCGTAGACGCGTTCCGCCGGATTGTAGTCGACGCGCATCTGGCGAAAGCCGATCCAGCTCGCGAGCCCCTTGAAGAAGCGGTTGCGCTCCGGCATCTGCCGCAAGGCCGCCGCCGCGCGCGGCGACAGCAGCCGGAAGTCGCCGGCGTCCTCGGGGATTTTCTGCCGCGCACCCCAGTTGATGATTTTGTAAAAGGCATGCACCGCCACACGCCGCGTGAAAGGCTCGCTCGCGCGGTTCGCCTTGGCGGTATAAACCACGTCGTAACCATCCTCCAGCCAATGCCGCACCAGCGTGTCGACGAGATCGGGCGGGTGCTGGCCGTCGCCGTCGATGAACAGCACCGCGCCGAGCCGCGCATGTTGGAGCCCGGCGTGCAGGGCGGCTTCCTTGCCGAAATTGCGGGAGAGCGAGACCACCTGCACGTCGAGATGCGAAGCCGGTAACTCGCGCGCGATCGAGAGCGTGGCATCGCGGCTGCCATCGTCCACATAGACCACCTCGCAAGACAGGGAGTGCTTGTCTTTCAGCCGCTGCGCCACCTCGGAAATCCGCGCGTGCAGCGCCGACAGCCCCGCCGCCTCGTTGAAGAGCGGCACGACGATGGACAGTCCGGCGGTCTGCAGAGGCTGCATCATGGCGGCTAATTATATAGCACGGACAAAGGCCTGTCGCGCCTCGGCAGGCCGTGCTAAGCGGCTGCCATGAATCCCCTCAGCCGCTGCATCGCTTTCTTGCAACGCCAGGTGATGCTGGTGAAAGCCACGAGTTTCGCGCTGATCGGCGTGGTCAATACGGCCATCGACCTCGCCGTCTTCCTTGCCGCCTATAATCTGCTGGAGCTGGCACTGATCCCGGCCAACGTCCTGGCCTGGTTCGTCGCGGTGTCCTGTTCCTACGTGATGAATTCGACCATCACCTTCGCGGCCGAATCGGGGGGCAAACTGCGCTGGCGTGACTATGGGACCTTTGTCGCGTCAGGCGTGGTCGGCGTGATCGCCAACACCACGACGTTGGTGCTGGCGTCCTATGTGGTGTCGGTATTGGCGGCGAAGCTGATGGCGATCGGCGTAAGCTTTTTGGTCAATTTCTCGATGTCGCATTTCGTGGTGTTTCGGAAGAAAAATCCCACCGTCATCGTCCGCGAAAGTGGACGATCCAGTACTCCCGGCGATCATTAATTCGGAAGGCCTGCCTCTACTGGATGCCCGGCCTGCGCGGGGCATCACAGCAATTACAGCCCGGCTTCCAGCTTGGCGTAAAGCGGGTTCTCGCGCGCGAAGACATAGTCCAGCCGCCCAACCGAGACGCCGTCGGCACCTTTTTCCCGCAGGAAGCTCGCCAGCGCATGCACCTGGTCCTTCGGCGCGTGCAGCGTCAGCACGCCGGACGAAACCGGCCCGCCGAACGGCGCGGTGGCGCCGAAGCGCTCTTTCACCTCGGCAAGGAAAGCGTCGTCGCTGTTCGGAAAGCGCGTGCGCACTTCGCGGAACTCCCCGGCGCGCGCTTGCGCGGCAATGCGGTCGAAGATGATGCGCGTGGT
>JAXDOO010000321.1:0-2714 GCA_034668865.1 Alphaproteobacteria bacterium | reverse complement strand
AAGGAACATGCCGCAAAGTGAGGCGAACTTCGGAATCGGACACCAGGAAGGTTCGGGTAACATGCCACGGAAACCCAAGCAACGTCGGAGGAACGGGAGTTTCGCACAACGTTAGCGCTGCCTATATGCGCGCTAGGCGCTGCCTATATTACTGTCGTGCTTCAGCCTCGCTTGCGTGCCAGGAAGTAACCCCAACGAACGGAATCACCCCATGGCTCGAACGGACGCGGTCGTGCTGGGCGCCGGCATTGTCGGCACGTCCATCGCTCTCCATCTCGCCAAACGCGGGCTTTCGGTCGCGCTGGTGGACCGCGGCGGCCCGGGCGAGGAAACCTCTTACGGCAATGCCGGGGTGATCGAGGGCGAAACCGTCTTTCCGCCGGCTTTTCCGCCCAAATTGTGGTCGCTGTTGCGTGTCGGGATCAAGCGCTCGCCGGAGGCGAATTATCACATCGCCTTCCTGCCGAAGGTCGCGCCCTGGCTGTTCTCCTTCTGGTTGGCTTCGCGGCCGAAGAAATTGCTGGAATTCGCCTTTGCCATGCGGCCGCTCTTTTCCCGCGCGGTGGCCGAGCACGAAGCGCTGATGGCCGAAGCCGGCGCGCTGCAATATCTGCGCAAGACCGGCTGGGCCAAGATCTATCGCAGCCAGAAAACTTTCGCCGCCATGGCGCCGGAGCTGGAATTGGCCGACCAGTTCGGCATCCCGTTCCGCACCCTCGATACCGCCGGGATGCTCGAGCTCGAACCCGCGCTGAAGCCGCATTTCGCACGCGCGATTTTTTGGCCGGGCGCGGCGAGCCTGAACAATCCGCTGGCGGTGACCCGGGCCTATGTCGTGCGCTACCAGGCGCTCGGTGGTGTCATGCTGGTGGGCGACGCCCGCACCTTGCACCGCAACGGCTCGACCTGGCGTGTTGATACCGCGGAAGGGCCACTCGACGCCGAGCAGGCGATCGTTTCGCTTGGGCCCTGGGCGCCCGACGTGCTGGAGCCGATGGGCATCCATCTGCCGCTCGGCATCAAGCGCGGCTATCACCGCCACTTCGAACTGGCCGGCAGCGTGCCGATGACCCGCCCGGTGGTCGATCTCGACAATGGCTATTGCGTCACCCCGATGCAGCAGGGCATCCGCCTCACCACCGGCGCGGAATTCGCCGACCGCGACGCCGGGCCGACGCCGGTGCAGTTCGATCGCCTGATGCCGAAGGCGCGGGAGGTCTATCCGCTCGGTGAGCAGCTGAAAGAGCAGACCTGGTTGGGCAAGCGGCCGTGCTTTCCGGATTCCCGCCCGGTGATCGGGCCGGCACCCGGACAGAAGGGACTATGGCTGGCTTACGGCCATGCTCACTGGGGCCTGACGCTCGGGCCCACAACGGGACGTCTCGTGGCCGATCTTGTCACCGGCGCCACGCCGTTTTGTGACCCGGCCCCCTACGCAGCGGAGCGCTTCCTGCAATCCCACGCGGCGTGATCTCGCGGCAATCGAAGCGGTCGCGGATCTCCTGATTGAAGAAACGCCCCTTCGAGCCTGAAGCGCGGAAGGCATTGTGCACGTCGGGCGGCACATCGGCATAGGCATAGATGCGGCCGGTGACAAAGGTCACCACCAGCTGCCGGGTGGCAACATTGTAGGAAAAGTCGCGGATCACCGTGGACGGCATGCTGGTCAACGCGTCTTACCGCCATTTCGTTCAGCGGCTGAATTTGTCGTTCCAACTTGGCAAGGCGCCGGGAAAAGGCAGAGCCGTGGCTTCGTAGACCGCGCGGGCGATCGCGCGGGCTGTCACATTAGCCGCGATGGCGCCGAGCCGCGACAAGGCGAGCAGCGGATCGGCGAGCGGCTTCTTGCCGGTGGCAGCGGCAAACAGCACGTCGCCGTCGAGCGGCGTATGCACCGGATAGATCGCCCGCGCCACGCCGGTCTGCGCCATCACGGCGAGCCGCTTGGCCTGCGCCTTGCTCAACATTGCGTCGACGGCAACCACGACCAGTGTTGTGCTGGTGCGCGCGCTGGCTTTGGTATGCGGCTCCAATCCATCCGGCGGAATCGGGGAGGGAAGTCCGGCGCTGCCGAATTCCTTGCCTTGCTCGAAAGGGGCGGCCCAGAAATATCGGCTGTCGCCGATCGTGACGCTTCCGGCCGCATTCACCGCTGCCAAAACGCCAATCGTGTTGCCCTCGGCGGTCGCGGAGGCTGAACCGATGCCGCCCTTTAAATTGACGGTGTTCGCGCCCAGCCCTGCGCCCACGCTGCCGAGCGCGCAATCGGCGTTTGCACTCTTTGCGGCTTCGTAGCCCAGCTCGCGGTAAGGCGGATAGCGCCCCCAATCTTTCGCGCCGGCGTTCAACAGGTCGAATAAGATCGCGCCCGGCACGATCGGCACCCGTGCCGTGCGCACGGCGAAGCCGCGTCCTTGCTCGCGCAACCAGGCCTGCACGCCCGAGGCCGCGTCGAGCCCGAAAGCCGAGCCGCCCGACAGTGCGATGGCGTCGATGCCGCTAACGGTCTGCGCCGGATCGAGCAGGGCGGTTTCTCTTGTGCCCGGGCCGCCGCCGCGCAGGTCAACGCTGCCGACCGCGGGTTCGTCAAAGACCACGGCGGTAACGCCGGAGCCGAGCTTGGCATCCTCGGCATTTCCGACGCGAACGCCCGCGACATCGGTGATCAGATTGCGCATGGGTTCTTTTATCAGTTTTGGCTTGGCTCGGCTTGC
>JAXDOO010000320.1:0-3799 GCA_034668865.1 Alphaproteobacteria bacterium | reverse complement strand
TGATCATGCCGTGGCGGCACTTTCTTGACGAGAGCGCGTATGCGGCCGATGACGTCGCTGGCTCGATGGCCGTCCTTGATGATAGCATCAAGGGCCTGGCGGACCTCCTCCAGATCAGGGGGGTCGCCGCTAAGCCAGCGCAAAGCGGCATGGGCGGTGGTGACCGTCGCGGCGATCGGCTGGTTGACTTCATGGGCAATCGAGGCCGTCAGCTGCCCCATCGTCGTGACGCGATTGGCGTGCGCAAGCTCTGTCTGCGCCGCACGCAATGCTTCCGAGGCCTGCACGTAATCCGTGAAGTCGCGGGCGACCACCAGCGCGGCCTCGACCCGCTGCGAGGCCGGCCGCAGAGGCGAGTAGGTGACCATCCTGTACTTCCGGCCAAGGGGGGTGTCGTACCAGCCTGGAAGGCTGACCTCTTCTCCCGCGAAGCACCGGTCCAGACTCGGCTTCGATTTCCGTTCAAATAGTTCGGTTCCGATGACTTCAACTAAGTGCATCCCGACGGCCGTCGCTGCTGGCGTTCTCCAGAACCGCTCAAAGACCGGATTGACTCGCTGAAGCCGAAAATCCTTTCCGATGATGCACATGCTGTCAGGTGAGCTTTCGAATACCTGGCCGGTCAAATATTCCGCCCGTTTTCGCTCGGTGATGTCGTTATTGGTCTCCAGAATTCCGACTGGCAGTCCGTGTTCGTCCTGGCGCAGGGACCACCGGCTCGCGACAGTGACCTGCGTTCCGTCGCGCTTCGTATGGACGAGTTCCCCCTCCCAGCGGCCAGTGCTGAGCAACTCTGACGTGATATCTTCACGTGGCGTAGGAAAAACCGTCCGCAAGAGTTGGTGCGTAACACGGTTGAGTGCCTCCTCCTGGCTCCAACCGTACAACTGCTCAGCGCCGTGATTCCAAAACGAAATCACGTCATTCATGTTGCGCACGAAGATCGTGTCGTGCGTGAGGTCGAGCAGTTGAGCCCGCTCGCGCAGCGCCTCCTCCGCCCGCTTGCGCTCAGTCAAGTCGAGCACGAAGGCGACGCCTTGGTCCCGGCGCTCGCCGAAGATCGCTGAGCCGACAAGGACTGGCACGCGCCTGCCGTCCTTCCGAAAATACTCTTTCTCGAATGCTCTGCAGCTTCCTGTGGCCCTGAGTTCTGCGTTGGCTCGTGCGGTGCGGTCGCGCCATTCCGGCGGCGTCAGCGCCGTCCAACGCACGCGACCGGAGAAGAGCTCTTCGCGGCTGTATCCGACCATGCGGAGGAAGGCTTCGTTTGCCTCAATGATCTGGCCCTCAACATCTAAGATGAAGATGCCGATGATGTTGGAGTCGACCAAGCGTCGAACCTTCGCCTCCCGCTCTTGAAGATCGCTGTACAGACGGGTGTTCTCCAGCGAGATCGCCGCTTGCGCCGCCAGCACTTCCAGAACCGCGATCCGATCCGGTGTGAACGCCTGCGAGGTCAATGTGTTTTCGAGATAGAGCAGCCCGACCAACCGTCCTTGCTTGATCAGCGGGAGGCAGAGGATCGACTTGGATTGACGACCGCGCAGATAATCGTCGTCGGAGAAGAGGTTGACCCTGGAGGCATCATCGAGAATGACGCTTTCGTGGGTGCGGATGACATAGCGAACGAGCGATTCTGGACAGGTGATCCCGGTGATCGACGTTTGGCGCACGACGACCTCGACCTTTTCGCCGGCGGCCTGGGCTTCTGCGTGAATCAAGTAGTCGTCGTCTAGCGGCAGGATCAGAAGACCACGATCCGCGCCCGCGTTCTCGATCGCGATCGTCATAAGTCGCTCGATGAGCTTTGGTAATTCGATCTCGCTGGATACGGCCTGAGAGGCTTTGATGATGCTCGCTACATCGAGCTGACGAGAGCCAAAGGTAGCCGCGGGAGGGTCGCCCTCGGCAGCGGCCAACTGCGGATAAAGCCGATCGAGTCGCCTCACCTTGCCGTTGGCGCCCCAGCGGAGATAACAATGCCTGGCGTTCAGGAGGTAGGCGTTGGCGAAAATTTCAAAGCCGCGCGTCAAGTAGAACCGCGCGGCCACCTCATAGGCTAAGCCTTCGTTCTGCACGAAACCGTGCTCGCGAGCCGACAGAATGGCCTTCTCGTACAAACGCATAGCATCGGGCTCTCGCCCTTCGACCCGGGCGATCTCTGCCGCCACCAGCGTGTGCTTGTCGGCGAACGTCGGTGGATAGTTTTCAGCCCACGCTCGAAGTTGCTCCGCGTGCGTCGTCAGGAGTTCGCGCCACCTGTTCTGCTCGTCAGCAGTAGCGTTCTCGTAGAGCGCTGCCACCGTCAGCGCGGCGTAGTAAAAGTAGTCGAGCAGCTGGATCTGGGCAGGAATGGCCGAAAGGAGCGGCTTCACTCTGTGGGCTGCCATGAGAGCCTCGGCGTGGTCGCCCGACAGGAACCGCGCCTTCAGTTTAAGGATCCAATAAAAGCAGATCATCGAGGGCATTCGATCCCCTGTCAGCTGGGCCTCGAACGTCTCCTCGTCGAACTGCGCGTCGCTGAAGGTGGAGAAGGTCGTGGTCCGGCCCTGCATGGTTGCGATAAACCGCTGCTGGCTCACGATAATGTCCGCGGCGTCGCGATACCTAGCCTTTCGGACGAACTCCAGCGCTTGCTCAGACTCGCGCCAGAGCGTGTCAAGTGGATCGTTTCGCAGGAGAAGGTCTGTGACCGTTCGAGACATGCTGTAGCAAGCAAAGGCCAGATCCCCTGTCTCAGTCGCGCTGCGAAAGGACGCCCGAAAGAAGTCCGTGGCGATCGCGACCGGTTGCGTCCACAACGCAACCACTGCCATCGCGTATTGGACTTTGGCCTGTTGCGCGATAAAGCCATGTTTCTCGACCAGGTCGCAGCCAAGCTTGGCGAAACGATAACCTTCTCGGTAACGGTGAAAGACCGATCCGAGAATGGTCCCGAAGTAGCTATAGGCGAGAGCGGAAGCGCCACTCGTCCCGTGCTGCATGCCGAGCTTCACGATGCGGCACGCGAGCAAGCACCACAAATGGAAGTCCGTATTGTACGAGGCGGGGGTAAGGACCGAAAGTAGCCGCATTGCGGCCTGCTGTTCCGGATCGGTCATCAGCGGAAGGCCGATCAGGCTCTCGATCGCACGTCCACCGACATTCCGCCAAACCGCTTCGTACTCTTCCTCGACCTGCTCCCAGGTTGGATGTGCGGGAATGTCGATACCGAACGGGCGTAGGGCTGTCCTCGCGCTGTCGACGCCCAAGTGAAGTTCCGACTTCACGACATGCAGCTGGACTTTGAGGTAATAAACTGCCGCGCTATCGATTTTTGATGACACGCGCGGCAACAAATCTGCAATCAGCTGCTCAGCAATGTCGAAGTTACCGGTCAGAAACTCGCACTCCGCGCGCTCCAGCCACAAGCTGAACATCAATTCGTACTGGCTGCACCAGTCGGCTTCGTCCACCAACGCCATGCCGGCCGCAAAATACACGCGCGCCGACTCGTAGGCCGCGGACGCCTTGGCCTTTCGCCCGACGCGCAAGTGAATCGCCGCCACTTGCGTTTTTTCGTCGCGCCCCAGCCGTGCGGCGCCCCGATTTAAATGGTTCGCGATATCGAACAGATGCTCGGCGAGCTGATCGGCCGTCATGTTCGCCAGCAGCACGCGTCCGATGCGCAGGTGTACTTCGGCACGGTGCTCTTGGGGAATGAGTGTATAGGCCGCCTGCTGAATCCGGTCGTGCAGGAATTTGTAGGTACTGTTCTCGCGGAAGACGAGCCCAGCGTGCACGGCTTCACTCAGTGCCT
>JAXDOO010000319.1:0-10253 GCA_034668865.1 Alphaproteobacteria bacterium | reverse complement strand
AACACTCCCCGCTTTTCTTGCCGGCAAAAACCCGGAAACAGCGTCAATTCTATGTCAACGGCCCCCGAAACGGCAATCTAAGACCGGTTTTTTGGCGTATTTACTGTGAATTTCGGGATTTCCCCAGTTGTTTCGCGTCCCGCAGAAACCAATCGACGCCTCAAACGTCCTTAAAAGCCCTCAAAGCCGTCGAGGAGCGCCGCGCGCTCGGCTTGCACGAAACCGCGCGCTCCTGCGGCTGAACCAAACCCCGCGTACTGCTCGCACGGAAAACGGCCGCATAGGTCCCCAACAGCACGAAAAAAGGCTGGAATCTGGCTGGGCCGTTCATGTGCTATTAACCTGATTTATCGCAACTTTTCGCCCCGCTGAGCGTTTACTCGGCGGGAACGGGGGCTCACGCGGTGGGCCCCTTTCAGCGTTTCACACAGAGAGGTGCGTCATGATCAAAACTCTTACCGCTCTTGCCACCGCCGGCGCGATCGCCGCGGCGGCAGTGGCCGCCCCCTCACCTGCACAGGCGGGCAACGAGGGCGCAATAGCGGCCGGCGTCGTCGGCGGTCTGGCGGCTGGCGCCATCATCGGTTCGGCTGTAGCCCCGCATTACGGTTACGGCTACGCGCCAGGGCCGGTTTACTACGGCGGCCCGTATGCCTATAGCCGCTGTCACGTGGTGCGCCAGAAGATCTGGACCAACTACGGCCCGCGCTGGCGCCGTGTTCGAGTTTGCGATTAAGCCGGCAAACTTGACCAAACGAGAATACTAAAAAGGCGTCTCCGCTCCCGCGGAGACGCCTTCATTCATCTCGTGTTCAGGCCGAATTTAGGACATATTAGTAGCCTCATTGTCCTTGCTCGACACTGAAGGTACTTTGATTCATTGTGCGCGCGGTCTTGCGATTCGCTGGCCCGCTTTGGAGGGGAGAAACCCGAATGAAGAAAGCTTTCGTTGGATTGCTGGCGGCCGGCACCATTGCCGCCGGTGTTATGAGCACATCGGTTCCGGCTCAAGCAAACCACCGCAGTGGTCATGTCGGCGCAGCGGTCGCTGCGGGCGTCGTTGGCGGGCTTGCCGCCGGCGCAATCATCGCTGGCGCTGCAGCCCCGGTCTACGCCTATCCGGCCTATCGTCCGGCTCCGGGTTACGTCGTTTACACCGGCTATTCCGCTGGTTATCCCGTCGCCTGCCCAGGCGGCTATTGGGCGCGCAAGCCGGTCGCGTTCGACCGCGCCGGCCGTCCGGTCGCCTGGTCGAAGCCTCGCTTCATTTGTCCATAAGCATGGCTTGATTGGATCTCGACGGCCGGCTCGCCAGAGCCGGCCGTTTGTTTTGCGCATCACAGTTTAGATTTCGCCATGTGGTCGAGCACGGCGCGCGTCGGCCAGCAATCGAGCTTCAGCCCGTTGGCTTTCTGGTAAGCGCCCGACGCCGAGCGCGTCAACATTCCGGCCTTGCCGTCGATCTTGTCCTGGTAGAGGCCTAGCCGGGTCAGGGTCTGCTACATTCGCTCCACCTCCGTCGTGTGCAACTGTGGTTGTAGATTGCCGCTGCAAAGCAGGGTTTGACTCCTTGGGGGGTCAGATTACCGTTGAGCCAATTTCAACGGGAGGTTCGGATGAAACGCCTCACCCTGCTTCGCGTGCTTTGTCTGTCTACCCTGTTCGCGACCGCGCCCGCCTTGTCGAAAACCCTCGTCTTCTGCTCCGAAGGCAGCCCGGAGAACTTTTATCCCGGCATCAACACCACAGGCACGTCGTTCGACGGCAGCGACGAGATCTACAGCAAGATCGTCGCCTTCGAGCCCGGCGGCACCAAGGTCGTGCCGTCACTCGCCGAGTCCTGGGAGATTTCGCCGGACGGCCTGACCTACACCTTCAAGCTGCGCCGCAACGTCAAATGGCACAACACCGGTGCGTTCAAGCCGACCCGTGATTTCAGTGCCGACGACGTGCTGTTCATGTTCGAGCGGCAGTGGAAGGACGATCACCCCTATTTCAAGGTGACGAGCCCTAACCACTCCTACTTCACCGACATGGCTATGCCGAAGCTGTTGAAGTCGGTCGAGAAGGTTGACGACTACACCATCAAGATCACACTCAACACGCCGGAAGCGCCGTTCCTCGCCGACCTCGCGATGCCCTTCGCGGGCGTGCAGTCGAAGGAATATGCCGACGCCATGCTCAAGGCCGGCACGCCGGAAAAGATCGATCAGGAGCCGATTGGCACCGGTCCCTTCTACCTCGTGCAGTATCAGAAGGACGCGATCATCCGTTACAAGGCGTGGCCGCAATATTGGGGCGGCAAGGCAAAGATCGACGATCTCGTCTATGCCATCACACCCGACGCTTCGGTGCGCTGGGCCAAGCTTCAAAAGGGCGAATGCCATGTGATGCCTTATCCAAACCCGGCCGACCTGGAAGCGATCAGAAAGGATCCGAACGTCCAGATGCTCGACCAGCCGGGGCTGAATATCGGCTATCTCGCCTTCAACACCACCAAGAAGCCATTCGACGATGTGCGCGTGCGCAAGGCCCTGAGCATGGCCATCAACAAGCAGGCAATCATCGACGCGGTATATCTGTCTGCCGGCGTCGCGGCGAAGAACCCGATCCCGCCTTCGATGTGGTCCTACAACAACGCGGTCAAGGACGACCCGTATGATCCGGAAGCGGCGAAGAAGCTCCTGGCCGAAGCGGGCTTTCCCAAGGGAATGGCGACTGACCTGTGGGCGATGCCGGTGCAGCGCCCCTACAACCCCAATGCCAAGCGCATCGCCGAATTGATGCAGGCCGATCTCGCCAAGATCAACGTCACGGCCGAAATCAAGACCTTCGAATGGGGCGAGTACCGCAAGCGCTTGCAGGCTGGCGAGCACCAGATGGGAATGCTGGGCTGGACCGGCGACAACGGCGATCCGGACAACTTCCTGCATAGTCTGCTCGGCTGCGCCTCGGCGCAGCAGGCTTCCGGAGCGAACATCGCGAAGTTCTGCCACAAGCCCTTCGACGATCTCGTGGTCAAGGCCAAAACGATCAATGACGAGGCCGAGCGCACCAAGCTCTATGAGCAGGCGCAGGTCATCTTCAAGGAGCAGGCGCCCTGGTTCACCATCGCGCATGCCGTGCAGTTGAAGCCGATGAGCAAGAAGGTCGTCAACTTTAAGCTCTCGCCCTTCGGTCGGCACAATTTCTACTGGGTCGACATCAACGAGTAAGCGCGGCAAGGGGCGGTTCTAAAAAGGCCGCCCCTTTGTTTTCGGATGGCCGGGCTTGTTCCGGCCATCCATGTCTTTGTAGGATTCTAGTGAGCAAGACGTGGATGCCCTGCACGAAGCCGGGCACGACGGGTCCTTGTCGCATGGTGTTTTGCGACGAAAGCAAGTCCGAGTCATGCTACGCTTCATTCTTACCCGCGTCAGTCTCGTCATACCGACCTTTATCGGAATCACGCTGGTTGCGTTCTTCCTGATCCGTCTCGTGCCCGGCGATCCGATCGAGACGATGGCGGGCGAGCGCGGCATCGATCCTATCTATCACGCCAAGCTGTTGAAGGAGTTTGGCCTCGATCAGCCGCTATACGTGCAATATGGCTACTATCTCGGCCGCGTGCTGCAGGGTGATCTCGGCAAATCGATCGTCACTCGGGTGCCGGTGATCGCTGAATTCAAGACGCTGTTTCCCGCAACCATCGAGCTCGCCACCGCGGCGATGCTGTTCGCGCTGATCCTCGGCCTGCCCGCCGGAATGCTCGCTGCCATCAAACGGAATTCGATCTTCGACCACGGCGTCATGGCGGTATCCCTCACCGGCTATTCGATGCCGATCTTCTGGTGGGGATTGCTGCTGATCCTTTTATTTTCCGTGCAGTTCGGACTGACGCCGGTGTCGGGACGGATCGCGGTTCTCTATTACGTGCAGCCGGTGACGGGCTTCCTTCTGATCGACACGCTGATGGCCGGCGACTTCGCCGCCTTTCGTTCGGCGCTGTGGTACCTGATCCTGCCTGCGATTGTGCTTGGCACCGTGCCGCTGGCGGTGATCGCGCGCATGACGCGCTCGGCGATGCTCGAGGTGCTCGGCGAGGACTATATCCGCACCGCCAAGGCTAAGGGCCTGCCGCCGCTGCGCATCATCACGCTGCATGCGCTGCGCAACGCGCTGATCCCGGTCGTCACGGTGATCGGTCTTCAGGTCGGCGTGCTGTTCACCGGCGCGATCCTCACCGAAACCATCTTTTCCTGGCCGGGCGTCGGCAAATGGCTGATCGAGGCAATCGGCCGGCGCGACTATCCGGTCCTGCAGGGCGGCACGCTTTTGATCGGAACCATGGTGATGCTGGTCAATCTCCTCGTCGACGTCACCTACGGCCTGATCAATCCGCGCATCCGGCATACGCGATGACGACGATTGAAACCCGCGCCGCGCCGCCCGGACCGCTTCGTGAGTTCTGGCACTATTTCAGCGAAAACACCGGCGCGGTCGCAGGCCTCATCATCATCGTCGCGGTGGTGATCCTGGCGGTCCTCGCTCCGGTCGTCGCGCCGCATTCCCCGATCCTGACCGACAACACCGCCTTCCTGCGCCCGCCGGTGTGGCAGCAAGGCGGCTCATGGCGCCACCCGCTCGGCACCGACGCCATCGGCCGCGACATGCTCTCGCGCCTGATTTACGGGGCGCGGCTGTCGCTTTTGATCGGCATCTCGGTGGTCGCGATCTCGATCGCGGTCGGTACCGTGCTCGGCCTCGTCGCCGGATTCTTCCGCGGCATCGTCGAAATCACCATCATGCGGATCATGGACATCATCCTGACGCTGCCGAGTCTTTTGCTCGCCATCGTCATCGTCGCGATCCTCGGACCCGGACTGATGAATGCGATGCTTGCGGTCGCCGTTGTGGTGCTGCCGCATTATGTCCGCGTCATCCGCGCCGCGGTGATCTCGGAAGTGTCGCGCGACTATGTCACAGCGGCCAAAGTTTCGGGCGCGAGCAAATTGCGGCTGATGTTCAAGGAGGTGCTGCCGAACTGCACGGCACCCTTGATCGTGCAGACTTCACTTGGCATCTCGACCGCGATCCTCGATGCCGCAGCGCTCGGCTTTCTTGGCCTCGGAGCACAACCGCCCTCGGCCGAGTGGGGCACGATGCTGGCGGACGCACGCGAATTTGTGCTGCGCGCCTGGTGGGTGGTGACGCTCCCGGGCATCATGATCCTCGTCACCGTGCTGGCCTTCAACCTATTGGGCGACGGGTTGCGCGACGCGTTCGATCCCAAGCTCAAGCGGTGACGCCATGGCACTGCTCGAGATCGCAAATCTGGCCGTCGATTTTCCCTCCCGCTCCGGCACGTTGCGTGCGGTCGACGGCATCAGTCTGCGAGTCGATCAGGGCGAGGTTCTTGGCATCGTCGGTGAATCCGGATCCGGCAAGAGTGTGTCGATGTTGGCGCTGATGGGGCTCGTCGCCTATCCGGGCCAGGTTCGCGCCGACCGCATCCAATTTGACGGCCGCGACCTTTTGAATATCTCGCCCTCCGACCGGCGCAAGCTTGTCGGCAAGGACGTGGCAATGATCTTCCAGGAGCCGACCACGAGCCTCAATCCGTGCTTCACCGTCGGCTTCCAGCTGATCGAGACCATTCGACTGCATCTCGGCCTCGACCGAAAGGCGGCGAAGAAGCGCGCCACCGCGCTGCTCGAACAGGTCGGCATTCCCGCGGCTGCGAGCCGGCTTTCCGCGTATCCGCATCAATTGTCCGGCGGCATGAACCAGCGTGTCATGATCGCGATGGCGATTTCGTGCAATCCGCGGCTGTTGATCGCCGACGAGCCGACCACTGCGCTCGACGTCACCATCCAGGCGCAGATTCTCGATTTGCTCCTGCAATTGCAGCACGACAGCGGCATGGCGCTGGTGCTGATCACCCACAATATGGGGGTGGTGGCCGAGACCGCGCATCGCATCATGGTGATGTATGCCGGGCAGATCATGGAGGAGCAGCCGGCCGCTGAACTGTTCGCATCTCCGCAACATCCCTATACCGCGGCGCTGCTAGCGGCGCTGCCCGACCGCTCCGACGGTAAACGGCTCGCGACCATTCCAGGAATCGTGCCGGGCCTGTTCGACCGCCCCAAAGGCTGCCTGTTCGCGCCGCGCTGCATGTATGCGACCGAGCATTCGCGCAACGTCCAGCCGGAATTGCGCGCCTGGAAGGACGGCCATGTGTGCTGCCACTATCCGCTCGGCGATCCGTCGCGTGCGCAACGCATCGCGCAGGACGGCCCGGTCGGCGCCACGGCGAAGGAAGCCGCCGGATGAGCACCGTGATCGAAGCCCGCGACCTGGTGCGCTCCTACGAAATCCGGCAGGGGGTGTTCAAGCGCAATGCGGTGCTGACCGCGGTTGGCGGCGTATCGTTTACGCTCGACAAAGGCAGGACGCTGGCAGTGGTCGGAGAATCCGGTTGCGGCAAGTCGACGCTTGCGCGCCTCGTCACCATGATCGAGCTGCCGACATCGGGCTCGCTCGTGATCGATGGCATCGATGCGGTGCATCCACCGGCGAAGGCGAAGACGCGGCTGCGCCAGACGGTGCAGATGGTGTTCCAGAATCCCTATGGCTCGCTCAATCCGCGCAAGCGGGTGGATGCCATTCTCGAAGAGCCGTTGATCATCAACACCGGGCTGAGCAAGGCGGAGCGCAAGGCCAAGGCGGCCGAGATGCTGGCGCGTGTCGGCCTGCGTCCGGAATATGCGCGCCGCTATCCGCATATGTTCTCCGGTGGGCAGCGCCAACGTATCGCGATCGCGCGCGCCTTGATGCTGTCGCCCAAGATCGTCGCCGCCGACGAGCCGGTCTCCGCGCTCGACGTCTCGATCCAGGCGCATGTGCTCAATCTGCTCGCCGATCTGCAGCGCGACCTCAAGCTCGCGTATCTCTTCATCTCCCACGATCTCGCGGTGGTGAAGCATATCGCTCATGACGTGATGGTGATGTATCTCGGCCTCACCGTGGAGCACGGCTCGAAGCAGGACATTTTCCGCAACCCGCTGCATCCCTACACACAGGCGCTGTTGTCCTCGACGCCCGCGGTCGGCATCGAGAAGAAGCAGCGCGTGATCCTGAAGGGCGAATTGCCGTCGCCGCTCAATCCGCCGGCGGGCTGCGTGTTCTCGTCGCGCTGTCCCTTTGTCACTGACAGGTGCCGCGGCGAGCGCCCGTTGCTGCGTCCGGTCGCGGGCCATCTCGTCGCCTGCCATTACGCCGAGCAGTTTGCCGCGCAGGCGGCGTAGATTGACGGCATTTTCTAGGAAAACAGTGCCCGGATCCCCGGATCTGGTTCGGGGACTAAGCGCACGTTGAGTTTCAGATCCCGCCGACTGGATCGCGAGAGCCGGCCGTTTTATTTGTGCGTTTACGGTTTGGATTTCGCCATGTGGTCGAGCACGGCGCGCGTCGGCCAGCAATCGAGCTTCAGCCCGTTGGCTTTCTGATAAGCGCCCAACGCCGAGCGCGTCAGCATTCCGGCCTTGCCGTCGATCTTGTCCTGGTAGAGGCCCAGCCGGGTAAGGGTTTGCTGCATTCGCTCCACGTCGGTCGTGTGCAATTGCGCGGCCTTGCTCCAGGGCGTGACGAAGGGGCCGCCGCCGGCGATGCGATCGGCGAGGTTGCCGACAAACAAAACATAGAGGTCGGAAAAATTGTAATCCTTGATCACATAATAGTTCTTCAAGGTCAGAAACGCCGGACCATAGGTGCCTTCCGGCAGCAGCAGGGAAGCAGGCTCCGTCAGCTCCGCAGCCGAGGGCTTTTGCCCGCTGAGCGGCGCATAGCCGCGCTCCAGCCAGGCGCCGACCGACATGGTGTGACCCGGCTGTGCGGTCGTGCAGTCGAGATTTTTCGGTGCGCGCACTTCGTAGGCCCAGCGCCGGTCCCGCTGCCAGCCTTTACCGGCGAGTTGCTTTGCGGCCGAGGCGAGCGCATCCGGGACGGAATTCCAGATATCGCGCCGGCCGTCGCCGTCAAAATCCACGGCGTGCTGGTAGAATTCCGAGGGCAGGAATTGCGTAAGGCCCATCGCCCCGGCCCAGGACGAGCGCAGCTGCGCGCGCGTGGCATGGCCTTCCTGCAGCATCTTCAACAGGAATAGGAACTCATCGCGAAACTGCTCCTTGCGGCGGCCGAGATAGGCCTGCGTTGCCAGTACGCGGATCGCGTCCCGCCCCTCACTCGAGCGCCCGAAACCCGTCTCGCGGCCCCAGATGGCCAGCACCACCGAGGCTGGCACGCCGAAGTCGCGCTCGATGCGCGCCAGCGTGGCGCGGTGCTCGGCGGCAAGCGCGCGGCCTTGCGTCGCCAGACGCGAGAGCGAGGTCTCGCGCACGTAATCCGCCGGCGTCTGCACGAATTCCGGCTGCTGGTCGACGCGCTTCGGCTGGCCCGGAACCGCAAGGTCCGGCAGCGACAGGTCCGGCTCGAGGTCGCGCGTGGCCGCCTCGAAAGTGGCACGCGAGATGCCGAGCTGCTCCGCTTGCGGCCGCAGCGACTCCAGCCACTGCTGGAATGCGGCATCGGCGGCGCGTGCCGGCAGCGGCACCGCGGCGATCAGCCAAGCCAAAGTCAGTGCAGTGAGCCGGAATCTCATGCGTGACCGGCGGCCTTGTGGGGGCCGCCCGGAATTGGCTGGCCCATCCGGTCGACGGTGGCGATGCCGATGGCGGAGAGGATGAATACGCAATGGATGATGGTCTGCCACATCACTCCGGTTTCGGTGTAGCTGGTGCGGTCGGAGCCCAGGCTGCCCGCCTCGATAAAAGTCCGCAGCAGGTGGATCGATGAGATGCCGATGATCGCCATGGCGAGCTTGATCTTCAGCACGCTCGCATTCACGTGGCTCAGCCATTCCGGCTGGTCCGGGTGATTTTCCAGTTCCAGCCGCGAAACAAAGGTCTCGTAGCCGCCCACGATCACCATGATCAGCAGGTTGGAAATCATCACCACGTCTATCAGGCCGAGCACCACCAGCATGATCTGCAGCTCGCTGAAGTCGAAGGAGTGCAGGATGAGATGCCAGAGCTCTTTGAGGAAGAGGATGACATAGACGCCCTGCGCGACGATCAGGCCGAGATAGAGCGGAAGCTGAAGCCAGCGCGAGCCGAAAATCAGCTGCGGCAACGGCCGCAATGTGCCTGGCGGCGGGGTTGGCGTATCCGGCGTCAATGACATGGCGTGACCTCTTTTGGTCGCAAAACGGCGCGCTGGTGGTATTTATATGCGATTCGTAGGAGCGGATGTGATAACCGCTTGCGATCAAGCCCAGAACTAGCGGCTGAATTTCTTGTACTTTATCCGGTGCGGGATCACCGAATCGATGCCCAGCCGCCGCTTCTTGTCCGCTTCATAATCCTGGAAATTACCCTCGAACCATTCCACATGGCTGTCGCCTTCGAAGGCCAGCATGTGGGTGGCGATACGGTCGAGGAACCAGCGATCATGGCTGATGATCACGGCGCAGCCGGCGAAATCCTCCAGCGCTTCTTCCAGCGCCCGCAAGGTGTCCACGTCGAGGTCGTTGGTCGGCTCGTCGAGCAGCAGCAGGTTCGCGCCCGACTTCAGCATCTTGGCCAGGTGCACGCGGTTGCGCTCGCCGCCGGAAAGCTGGCCGACCTTCTTTTGCTGGTCGGCGCCCTTGAAATTGAAGTTCGAGCAATAGGCGCGCGAGTTCATCTCCTTCTTGCCGAGAAGGATCTGGTCGTTGCCGCCGGAAATCTCTTCCCACACGGTCTTCTTGCCATCGAGCGTGTCGCGCGACTGATCGACGTAGCCGAGATGCACGGACTCGCCGACCTTGATGGTGCCGGCGTCCGCTTTCTCCTGGCCCGTGATCATGCGGAACAATGTGGTCTTGCCGGCGCCGTTCGGACCGATGACGCCGACGATGCCGCCCGGCGGCAGCTTGAACGTCAGTTCGTCGATCAGCAGGTTGTCGCCGAACGCCTTGGTCAGTCCCTCGAAATCGACGACGTTCTGGCCCAGCCGCTCGGCGACCGGGATGACGATCTGCGCGGTCTGCGGCCCCTTGTCGGCGGACTTCGCGAGCAACTCCTCGTAGCGCTGATAGCGCGCCTTGGATTTCGCCTGCCGCGCTTTCGGGGACGACGAAATCCACTCGCTTTCGCGCTCGAGCGTGCGCCGGCGCGCCTCATCCTCGCGGCCTTCCTGTGCCAACCGCTTCTGTTTCTGCGCCAGCCAGGCGG
>JAXDOO010000318.1:0-7856 GCA_034668865.1 Alphaproteobacteria bacterium | reverse complement strand
TCGGGTTGCGGCCGCAGGGGGCCGAAAACATCGTTCAGCGGCTGGCGGCGCTGCAAGGCTCGCTCGGCACCACCGACTGGCCAACCGTCGCGATCACGCTCCTTTCTGCCGCGATCATTGTCGCGGTGACGCGCTGGGTGCCGCGCGCCCCGGCCTTTCTGATCGCCGTGGCCGCTGCCGCCGCGATCGCCGCGCTGCTGGATCTGGATGTCGCGACCATTGGATCACGCTTCGGCGGAATACCGGACAGTTTGCCGGCGCCCGCGCTGCCGGCCTGGTCACTTGAGAAGCTGCCCGCGGCCTTGAGCAACGGCGCAGCCATCGCGCTTTTGGGCGCCATCGAGTCCCTGCTGTCGGCGGTGGTGGCCGACGGGATGACGGGTGGCCGTCACCGTTCCAATTGCGAGTTGGTCGGGCAAGGCGTGGCGAATATCGGCTCCGCCCTATTCGGCGGAATCTGCGTCACCGGCACCATCGCGCGCACCGCCACCAATATCCGGTCCGGCGCCCGCGGCCCGATCGCCGGAATGCTGCACGCTGTATTTCTGCTGATCTTCATGCTCGTTGCCGCGCCGCTGATTTCCTACATCCCGGTGGCGACGCTGGCCGCCGTGCTGATGGTCGTTGCCTGGAACATGGCCGAGAAAACGGAATTCTGGTCTCTGCTCCGTTCCTCGCGCGGCGATGCGCTGGTTTTGCTGACGACCTTCGGACTGACGATCTTCGTCGATCTGCCGACCGGCATCGCAGTCGGCGTCGTGCTTGGCGCCTTCCTGTTCCTGCACCGGATGGCGGAAGTCGTCGAGGTCGAGGGTCACGCACTGGTGACAGAGGACCGGCCGGATTGGGAAAACGGCCGCACTGGTTATGGCAGCGAGGGGCAAGACCGCGACGTGATGGTCTTCCGCATCAGCGGCGCATTCTTTTTCGGCGCGACCGCAGCGGTGAGCACCGTGCTGGACCGCGCTGGCCCGAAGCCCAAAGCCTTTATCCTCGACTTTCAACAAGTGCCGCTGATCGACAGTACGGCCGCGGCCACGTTGCGGGGTTTTGTGAGGCGGCTGAGCCGCGCCGGCACGCGGGTTTATTTCGCCGGCACGCGGCACCGCGTCCGTGAAACCCTATTTACCGCCGGCCTCACGCCGCCGCTGGTTAACTACAAGACCGACGCGAAAGCCGCCCTTAGCTCGGCTAAGAAATTGCGCCGCGGCAAGAGCTGAGACATGCAGGAACTCGCCGCCTGGCTGCCGACCATCCTCGCCTGCGCGATTGCACTCCTGCTCTCCGG
Organism: Alphaproteobacteria bacterium; assembly: GCA_034668865.1. Taxonomy (GTDB): domain Bacteria; phylum Pseudomonadota; class Alphaproteobacteria; order Rhizobiales; family Xanthobacteraceae; genus CANKHA01. Next base: position 6,568 of record JAXDOO010000318.1, on the reverse strand, counting down.
GCTGGTGAAAGGCATTCTCAGTCTCGGCTTGCCGCTCGTCGGCATGCCGCTCTTGACGCTGGTGGTGGACGTGCCGACCGCCGTCGCCATCCTGATGATCCCGCTGGTGTTGAGCAATTTGATCCAGGCGGTCGAAGGCCGCGGCACGCTTGTCATGCTCAAGCGCTTCTGGCCGCTGATCATTTGTCTCATCGGCGGCACCTTTATCGGCACCGCGCTGTTTGCCGCGCTCGACCGCCAGGTATTGCTGCTCACGGTCGGCGTGCTGGCAATCGTGCTTTCCACCTTTTCTATCCTGCAGCCGCATGTGACGATCTCCCGCCGCCTGGAGCCCTGGCTCGGCCCGCCGATCGGATTTGTTTCGGGCGTGATCGGCGGCATGTCCACGTTATTCGGGCCGCTGCTCGCGGTGTATGTGGTCGGCCTGAAGCTGCCGCGCGACGATTTCGTCAAGGCGATCTCGTTGCTCTATCTGATCGCGGCGCTATGCCTCACACTCGGCGGCACCGCGCAGGGCACCGCGGGTGCGAAAGAACTCACGTGGTCGGCGGTCGGGATGATCCCGGTCTATCTCGGCATGCTGATCGGCCAGCGCGTGCGGCGCTATATCAATCCCGATCAGTTCCGCATCCTGGTGCTGGGCGTGGTCTGGCTCACTGGCGCCAACCTCATAAGAATGGGCCTGGGATACTAGTGCCCCGCTTCGGAAGTTCGTGCTCCATCGCAGCATCCTCTGACGCGAACTTCCGAGCAAAGGGGGCACTAGCAGTTTATGATTCTGGTGCCGCTTTTCGATTTGAAGTTCCTAACTGAGCTTGCCGCAGGTGGCGTAGGAACTTCAAATCGGCGGCACTGATGATCGGAGGTGCGCGATGGCCTGGTTTTACCTGCTGATCGCAGGCTTGTTCGAGGTTGGCTGGGCGATCGGATTGAAATATACCGAAGGCTTCTCGCGCCTTTGGCCGTCGCTTGCGACCATCGCGGCGATGATCCTCAGTCTCGGCTGTCTCGGGCTTGCGCTGAAAACACTGCCGGTCGGCACCGCCTATGCGATCTGGACCGGCGTCGGCGCGGTCGGCACCGCAATACTCGGCATCTATCTGTTCGCGGAGCCTGCCAACGCCATGCGGCTCGCCTGCATCGGGCTGATCGTGGCCGGCATCTTCGGGCTGAAGCTTGCCACCTGACCGTGCGAGATTACTGCTCCAGCTTGATGTTGTTCTCGCGGACGATGCGCTCCCATTTCGCCGCGTCGGATTTCACCAAGGCCGCGAATTCCGCAGCGGTCGTGATCGCGGGATCGACGAAATTGGCTTCCAGCCGCCGCTTGAGATCCGGATCTTCCTGCATCGTGCGCAGATAGCCGTTGAGCTGATCGACGATCGGCTGCGGCGTGCCGCGTGGCGCAAACAGCGCGAACCAGGTGCCGGTTTCGAAGCCGGGGAAACCTTGCTCGGCGAAAGTGGGCGTATCCGGCAGATAAGAGGCGCGCTGCGCGGTGGCCGCGCCGAGCACGCGCAGCTTGCCCTGGCGGACGAATTCGATATGCGGACCCATCGAGACGAAGGTTGCATGCACGTCGCCGCCAAGCACCGCCTGCACCGCCGGGCCGGTGCCGCGGAACGGCACCATGACCAATTTCAATCCGGCGCGACGGGCGAATTCATGCGCGGCGAGATCGGGCGTGGTGCCCGCGCCGGCCGAGGCGTAGCTGATCTTGTCCGGATTGGCCTTGGTATAGGCGATGAATTCCGCCAGCGACTTCGCCGGCACATTGCTGTTCATCACCAGGAAGAGCGGCACGGTGCCGAGGACGCCGACCGGCGTCAGATCCTTCAACGGATCATAGGGCATGGTCGGAAACAGATAAGGATTGATGACGATGTTGCCGGTATTGGCGACCCCGAGCGTGTAGCCGTCCGGCTCCGACTTCGCGAGCGCATCCATGGCGATATTGCCGCTCGCGCCGGCGCGATTGTCGATCACCACCGTCTGGCCGGTCTTGGCTGTAATGTGCTGGCCGAGAATGCGCGCCGCTAAGTCGGTGACCCCGCCGGGCGAGGTCGAGACGATGATTTTGATCGGCTTGGAGGGATAGGTCTGCGCCGAAGCGGTGGTGACACTCACAACAGTAAAGGCTACCAGCCAAAAGATCCCGGTTATTTTCATCGTGCTGTCCTCTCGAGTCCCGGGCAATATTGTCCGCATCAAGAGCCGTAAGTACAGTCAGCCACCGATAAAATCTCGTGGGGTGGATCGTGCAAAAAATTATCGTCGGTTTGGCGCTGCTTGCCTGCCTGATTTTTTCCGCGCCCGGCGTTGGCTCCGCCAAGGATCTCAAGGGCTGGGGTATTGTCGTGATGCATGGCAAGGGCGGGCGGCCTGCTCAGATGACGGCTGTTGCCTCCGCGCTGGCGGCGGCGGGGGCCTTGGTGGTCTCGCAGACCATGTCCTGGTCGAGCGGCTACCGCACCTACAGCCAGACATTGGATGAAGTGGCCGGGCACATCGATGCGCTGCGGGCCAAAGGCGCGACGCGCATTGCGCTGGTCGGCCAAAGTCTCGGCGCCAATGTAGCGCTAGGCTATGGGGCGCAACACGGCAGCGTGGCGGCTATCGTCGCGATGGCTCCGGGGCACCGCCCGGAGGCTTTCGCCGACAGGTCCGCGCAAAGCCTGGCCCGCGCCAAACAATCCGTCGCCGCCGGGCGCGGCAGCGAGATCGGAAGCTATTTCGATACCAACCAGGGCCGCGATTTCGAGGTGCGCACCACGGCCGCGGCCTATGTGAGCTTTTTCGATCCTGCCGGGCCTGCGGTCATGACCCGCAATGCCGCGGCGCTGAAGGGCGCTCCGCTGCTCTGGGTGGTCGGGACCGGCGACGCGGGAGCACAAGCCGTGGCGCGCGGCGGCAAGATCATCAAAGTTCCCGGCGGCCACAGGGAGACGCCAAAAGCCGGCGCCTCGGAAGTTGTCGCCTGGCTGCAATCGCTCTAGCGGAAGCCGGAGAGCTAAAAAAAGCTCTGCGGATCGACGTCCACTTCCAGCTTGAGATTGCCTTTGGCTTTGGGCCCGGCGGCGAGCCATTCGCGCAGATAGCCGGAGAGATCGAAAGCGCGTGGCGATTTCACCAAGAGCCGGAACCGGTAACGTCCACGCACCACAGAGAGTGGCGCTTCCGCCGGCCCGAGCACGCGCGCCGCGTCCTCGCGTGGCGCGGCCATCGCGAGCTTGCGCGCGAAACTTTCCGCCGCATGCTTGTCGCCGCCGGAAACGATCAGGCTCGCCAGCCGGCCAAAAGGCGGATAACCGTCGCGCTCGCGCGCGGCGATTTCCGCGTCATAGAAGGCGTCACGGTCGCCGGAAATCAGCGCCCGCATCACCGGATGTTCGGGCTGATGCGTTTGCACGAAACCGTGACCCTGCCCTGCCTCGCGCCCGGCGCGGCCCATCACTTGATGCAGCAGCTGGAACGTGCGCTCGGAGGCGCGCGGATCGCCGTTGCCCAGCCCAAGATCGGCGTCGACGATTCCGACGAGATTGAGCTTGGGAAAGTGGTGACCTTTGGCCACGAGCTGCGTGCCGATGATAATGTCGAATTTGCCCTCGGCAACGTCGTCGAGCTCCTGCCGCAGACGCTCCACCGACTCGACAAGATCGCTGGACAGCACCAGCACGCGGCGGCCGGGAAACAGTTCCGCCACTTCCTCGCCCAGCCGCTCCACGCCGGGACCGACCGCGGCGAAACTGTCCTTGGCCTGGCATTTCGGGCACTCCGCCGGCGGCGGGAGCGAATAGCCGCAGTGGTGGCACACAAGCCGGCGCCGGAAACGATGATCCACCAGCCAGGCGTCGCAATTCGGGCAGTGCAGGCGAAACCCGCAGGCGCGGCAGAGCGTGAGCGGCGCATAACCGCGCCGGTTCAGAAACAGCAGCGCCTGCTCGCCGCGCTCGACCGCGATCTTCACCGCTTCTGCCAGTCGCGGCGCGATGAAACGTCCGCGCGCGGGGCCTTCACGTTTCAAATCGATCGCCTCGATAGCGGGCAGATGCTGCCCGCCAAAGCGCTCCGGCAGATGCAACCGTTTGTAGCGGCCGCGCCGGGCATTGACTTCCGTCTCCACCGACGGCGTCGCGGAAGCGAGCACGATCGGAATCTGCGCCAGGCTGCCGCGCACCACCGCCATGTCGCGGGCATGATAATGCGCGCCGTCCTCCTGCTTATAGGCGGGGTCGTGCTCCTCATCGACAATGATCAGGCCAAGATCGGCATAAGGCAAAAATAGCGCCGAACGCGCGCCGATCACGACCTTCACCTCGCCCGCCGCAACGCCCGCCCAGGTGCGCGCCCGCTTGCGCGGCGAGAGCTGCGAATGCCATTCCGCAGGCGGCGTGCCGAAGCGAGCGGCGAACCGGTCGAGCGCCTGCGCGGTGAGCGCGATTTCCGGCATCAGGATCAGCGTCTGCTTTCCGCGCCGGAGATTTTCCGCCACCGCTTCGTAATAGACTTCGGTCTTGCCCGATCCGGTGACGCCGTCGATCAGGGTGGTGGAAAATCCGCCGTCGCGCACGCTCTCCCGCAGCGAGGCCGCGGCCTGTTCCTGCGCGGTGGTGAAATCGGGCTGCGCGAAATCCGGATCGGGCTGTTCCGTCACCGGCTGCGGCGGCAGCACGACAGTTTCCAGCGTTTCCTCGTCGATCAACCCGTCGATCACGCCCGAGCTGACGCCGGCTTCCTGCGCCGCTTCGCCCTTGCTGCGCATCACCCCGTCCTGCATCAGCCGCAGCACGCGGGCGCGCGCCGGGGTCATGCGCCCCGGCGGCGGGCCGGCAAGCCGCACGCCGATGCGTTCGCGCTCGGCCGGAAGATGCTCGCCCATGCGCAGCGTCATGCGCAGCACCATGCCGCGCGAGGCCAGCGTGTAGTTGGAAACCCAGTCGACGAAGCTGCGCAGTTCCGGCTTCAGTGGCGGGATGTCGAGCTTTTCCTCGATGTCCTTCAGCCGGTTATCGAGGCCGGGCCGCGCCGTGCCCTCGCCCCAGACCACGCCGGTATATTCGGTCGCGCCAAGCGGCACCGAGACGAGGTCTCCCGGGGCAAGCTCCACGCCTTCCGGCACCCGATAGGAATAAGCCTTATCAAGCGCCACCGGCACCAAAACATCGACAGTTCGCTGGGCCATGGCTATGGGTGGCCGATTCCTTGCGGTTAAGGAAGAGTGAAGGAAGGCGGGCCTATTGTAATGGCCGACCGAGCGGGGCGTGGGTGGGGACCCAAATTCTTCTGCCACCACAGGGGGCCTTCCTCGTTTCTCTCGGTCACCTCTAGCGCGAGACAGCAAAAGTGGGCACCGGTTTTGCGAACGCAATCAAGCATGCGCAGATTGCGTAGACTTATCTGCGGTTCGCGCGCCAAGTTTATAGAGTAGCGCTGATTCTATCGGCGAACCGGGTCCCACTTTGTCGGATCATGCGCTGACAGGCAGGCCATGCCGAAGACCAAACAAGCAGGCCTTTCGTTCGCGCCCGACGTAGCGGCGCAGCTGACGCGCTGGCTGACGCATCTTGGCGCCGAGCGGCGCATGTCGCCGAAGACGCTGGAAGCCTACCAGCGCGACATCGGACAATTCCTCGCCTTCATGGCGGAACATTTGGGCGGCGCGCCCTCGCTCAAGGACCTGGCCAAGCTGACGCCGCAAGACGTGCGCGCCTTCATGGCGGCCCGGCGCGCCGCCGGCATCAGCGGGCGTTCTCTGATGCGCGTCTTGGCAGGGGCGCGCTCCTTCGCGCGTTTCCTCGAGCGCAACGGCAAAGGCAAGGTAGCGGCGCTCGCCGCCGTGCGTGCGCCGAAGGTAAGCAAGACCCTGCCGAAGCCGCTGGCAGCGACGGCGGCCAGGCGCATGACGGAAACCGATTTGCGCGCCGGCGAAGAGCGCGCGCCCTGGATCTTTGCACGCGATGCCGCGGCACTGGCGCTGCTCTATGGCTCCGGCCTGCGCATCTCCGAAGCACTGTCGCTGAAACCCGCCGCCATTCCCGTCGCCGAAGCGAGCGGCGCGCTTGTCGTCACCGGCAAAGGCGGCAAGACCCGGATGGTGCCGGTGCTGCCGCAGATCCTGCGCCTGATCGCCGACTATGTCGCGCTCTGCCCGTTCGATTTGCCGCAGAACGGTCCGCTCTTTGTTGGCGCGCGTGGCGGCCCGTTAAGCCCGCGCATCCTGCAGCTCACCATGGCCCGGTTGCGCGGAGCGCTCGGCCTGCCCGACACCGCCACGCCGCATGCGTTGCGGCATTCCTTCGCCACGCATCTGCTCGCGCGTGGCGGCGACCTGCGCGCGATCCAGGAACTGCTCGGCCACGCTTCGCTCTCGACCACGCAGATTTACACTGCGGTCGACAGCGAACGGCTGCTCGAGGTCTACAAAAGCGCGCATCCAAGGGCTTAAATTAAGTTCTGGCCCATCGGCAACGCGAAACATCGATTCAGCCGAGAAGCCAGCTAGTCCTTTTCAATTTTCTTTTCCAGCAAAAAGCCAATCCGCCGAGGTTTTTCCTTTTGCTTAGGAACG
>JAXDOO010000317.1:0-2873 GCA_034668865.1 Alphaproteobacteria bacterium | reverse complement strand
GCTTCAAGGGCGTGAAGCGCCGCTTCACCAAGATCGGCGAAGCCAACGGCATCACCGTGATCGACGATTACGGCCATCACCCGGTGGAAATCGCCGCCGTGCTGAAGGCCGCTCGTCAGGCCGGTGCGCGCGAGGTCGTCGCCGTCGTGCAACCGCATCGCTACACACGGCTCGAGTCGCTGTTCGCCGATTTCTGCACCTGCATGAACGACGCCAGCACGGTGATCGTCGCCGACGTCTATCCGGCCGGCGAGGCGCCGATCCCCGGCATCGACCGCGATCATTTCGTGCTCGGCCTGCGCGCCCACGGCCACCGCGAGGTGATCCCGCTGCAGAATTCCGCCGATCTGGCGCGCGTGGTGCGCGGCGTCGCCGGCAGCGGCGACTATGTGGTGTGCCTTGGCGCCGGCAATATCACGCAATGGGCCTACGCGCTGCCGGGCGAACTGAAGGCGCTGGGGTGATGGGCGGTCCGAGCCACACATTCCGCCGTCATCCTGAGGAGCCGCGCGCTTGCGCGGCGTCTCGAAGGATGGCCGCAAGCACCGCCTTGCGGCCATCCTTCGAGGCTCGCTTTGAAGAAGGGCGAGCACTTCAGGATGACGGCGGAATGTGTGGCTGCCAGCAATTTGGCGTAGATGCGGACACGCCCGGCCATGACGAAAAATGATGAGCTTCCCCGACCTCACGCCACGACTTAAATCTGCGATGCCTGCCTTGCGCGGGCGCTTGCTGGCCAACGAGCCGCTTGGTCCGCTGACCTGGTTTCGCGTCGGCGGCCCGGCACAGGTGCTGTTCACGCCGGCGGATGAAGACGATCTGGCGTATTTCCTTGCGAAACTGCCGGGGGAGTTTCCGGTCTATGTCGTCGGCGTCGGCTCCAACTTGATCGTGCGCGATGGCGGCATCCCCGGCGTGGTCATTCGGCTGTCGCCACGCGGTTTCGGCGAGACGGCTACTGACGGCGAGTTCGTTCGCGCGGGCACCGCGGCGCTCGACAAACGCGTGGCGGAGGCCGCGGCGGCGGCCAGCATCGGTGGGCTGGAGTTTTATTTCGGCATTCCCGGCAGCATCGGCGGGGCGCTGCGCATGAACGCCGGCGCCAATGGCGGCGAAACCAGGGATGTCCTGATCGAGGCCACCGGCATCGGCCGCGACGGCAGCAGGCACACCTTCGACAATGCCGGCATGAAATTCGTCTACCGCAACAGCGGCGTCGATCCGTCGATCATTTTCACCGCCGCGCGGTTTCGCGGCCGCAATGCCGCGCCCGAAACCATTCGCGCGCGAATGGATGAGGTGCAGAACCACCGCGAAACGGCGCAGCCGATCCGCGAAAAGACCGGCGGTTCCACGTTCAAGAATCCGCCCGGCCACAGCGCCTGGAAACTGATCGACGCCGCGGGCTGCCGGGGCCTGCGCGTCGGCGGTGCGCAGGTGTCGGAAATGCACTGCAATTTCCTGATCAACACCGGCGAGGCAACGGGGCATGACATCGAGACGCTGGGCGAAACGGTACGTAGCCGTGTGAAAGAGAATTCCGGGATTGAGCTACAGTGGGAGATCAAGCGAATCGGAATCGCCAAGTAGCAAGCCCGGCCATGACGACGGGTCAACGGAACAGCATGATGCGGATTACTATTCTTTTCGGCGGCCTCAGCAAGGAGCGCCTGGTGTCGGTGGCCAGCGCCCAGGCGCTGCATTCGGCGCTGCCTGAAGCCGATCTGTGGTTCTGGAACGTCGGCGACACGGTGCATGCGGTGCGCGCCGACGCGCTGCTCGGTCACTCCCGCCCGTTCGAAGAGCCGTTCGAGCCGAACAATCCCGGCATCGGCGGGATCGAAACGGCGCTCGACAAGGCGAAGGCGGAAGACCGCCTGCTGGTGCTCGGTTTGCATGGCGGCGCGGCGGAGAATGGCGAACTGCAGGCGATGTGTGAGTTGCGCGGGATTGCCTTCACCGGTTCCGGCTCCGCCTCCTCGCACCTCGCTTTCGACAAGGTGGCCGCCAAACGCTTTGCCGCCATTGCGGGGGTGAAGGCGCCGGCGGGCGTGGCGCTGGAAGATGCCGAGGCGGCGCTGGCCGAATATGGCAGGCTGATCGCAAAACCGGCACGCGACGGCTCGAGTTACGGCCTGATCTTCGTCAACTCGAGCCAGGACATCGTGGCGGTGCGCCGCGCGGCCAGAACAGAGGAATACTTGCTTGAACCGTTCGTCGCAGGCTCCGAGGCGACCTGCGGCGTGCTGGAGCTAAACGACGGCTCGCTGATCGCGCTCCCCACCGTGGAGATCATCCCGGCCGAGGGCGGCTTCGGCTTCGACTACAGGGCAAAATATCTCGCCAAATCGACCCAGGAAATCTGCCCGGGTCGTTTTGCGCCCGAGCTCAGCGCCGAGATCATGGACCAGGCGTTGAAAGCGCACCGCGCGATGTCATGCAGCGGCTATTCCCGCAGCGACTTCATCATTTCGGACAAGGGCCCGATCTTTCTCGAAACCAATACACTGCCCGGCCTGACCAAGGCCTCGCTTTATCCGAAGGCGCTCAAGGCGCAGGGGATCGAGTTCGCCGACTTCCTGAACGACCAGATCGCGCTGGCGGAGAAGCGGGCGCGGAAGCCGGGGTGAGCGCTTAAGTTCGTCATGGCCGGGCCAGTCCCGGCCGCCGCCTGTTCGTCATGCCCGGCCTTGTGCCGGGCATCCACGTCTTGGCGGCAAAGAAAGACGTGGATGGCCGGGACTAGTGTTCAGACCGGGGAGATCACCGACAGGTGTTCGGAGACATAGCCGACACATTGGATAGTGCATGGATTTGGCGATTCGGAGGCCAACCATGCCATGGTGTGAGGTGTCGGTTGTGGATCAGCGGCG
>JAXDOO010000316.1:0-12798 GCA_034668865.1 Alphaproteobacteria bacterium | reverse complement strand
TGGCTTGCGATGGGCTCGACGACCGGCGGGTTATGGATCAGCGAGAATGGCGGCGAGCGCTGGCAACTGCTCAACCCCCACCTGCCGCCGATCTACGCCGTGCGGTTCGCGTAGCAGGCCCTGCCCTCGGTTCCCAACAAAAGGGCGCCGCCGAGGCCGCGCCCTTTTCGTTGCAATGCTTCGAGCGGGCTTTACGCCATCGCCTTTTTCAAGTTCTCGTCAATCTTGTCGAGGAAACCGGTGGTGGAGAGCCACTTCTGATCGGCGCCCACCAACAGCGCAAGGTCTTTTGTCATGAAGCCGGATTCGACGGTATCGATGCAGACCCTTTCCAGCGTAGTGCAGAACTTGATGAGTTGCGGGTTATTGTCGAGCTTGCCGCGATGCGCGAGGCCGCGAGTCCAGGCAAAGATCGAGGCGATGGAGTTGGTCGAGGTCTCCTTGCCTTTCTGATGCTCGCGATAGTGGCGCGTCACCGTGCCATGCGCGGCCTCTGCTTCCACGGTCTTGCCGTCCGGCGTCATCAGCACCGAAGTCATCAGGCCGAGCGAGCCGAAACCCTGCGCGACGACGTCCGATTGCACGTCGCCGTCGTAGTTCTTGCAGGCCCAGACATAGCCGCCCGACCATTTCATCGCCGCCGCCACCATGTCGTCGATCAGCCGGTGTTCGTAGATAATCTTCTTCTCCTCGAACTTCGACTTGAATTCCTTGTCGAACACGTCCTGGAACAGCTCGCGGAAGCGGCCGTCATACTGCTTCAGGATGGTGTCCTTGGTGGAGAGATAGACCGAATAGCCGCGCGCGAGTCCGTAGTTGAACGAGGCCATGGCGAAATCGCGGATCGAAGAGTCGAGATTATACATCGCCATCGTCACGCCGCTTTCCGGCGCCTTGAACACTTCCTTCTCGATCACCTTGCCGTCGCTGCCGGTGAACTTGATCGAGATGGTGCCCGCGGTCGGAAATTTGAAATCCGTGGCGCGGTACTGGTCGCCATAGGCATGACGCCCGATGATGATCGGCTTGGTCCAGCCCGGGACGAGGCGCGGCACGTTCTTGCAGATGATCGGCTCGCGGAAGATGGTGCCGCCTAGAATGTTGCGGATGGTGCCGTTGGGCGAGCGCCACATCTCCTTCAGGTTGAATTCCTTCACGCGGCCCACGTCCGGTGTGATGGTGGCGCATTTCACCGCGACGCCGACTTCCTTGGTCTTCTCGGCGGCATCGATGGTGACCTGATCGTTGGTCTTGTCGCGATATTCGACCCCGAGATCGTAATAGAGCAGGTTCACGTCGAGATAGGGATGGATCAGCTTGTCCTTGATGAGCTGCCAGATAATGCGGGTCATCTCGTCGCCGTCCATTTCGACGACCGGGTTTGTCACCTTGATTTTCGCCATAGCGGTTAAGAACCTTTGTCGGGGAAGAAGCGTGGAAAAGCCCTAGCAGAGCTGGAGCGGCGGCACTTATGGCCCGGCAAGGCGCGTCCTGCAAGCCAGCTTGCGCCAGAGCGCCCCTTTGCCGCGCGCGATGAGCAAAAGTGGATACCGGTTTGCGTCCGATCGCGGCAACTTATTAATTTTGCGCATGATCTTATCCGCTAGCCGGTTTCCACTTCGGCGATCAATGCGCCCGGGATGCTTCCGCCCGCGTCACAGCGCGGCTATAGGAAGGCGCGGGCTCACCCGCCAAGGACAAAGTAAGCATGCATTTTCCGATATTTGCTACGACGCGGGGCGGGAAGCGTTACGCGCCGGCTGATGCCGGGCGGTGGCGCGAAGTGCCGCAGCAATATTACACAAGCCTGCACCGGCTCCTACGGCAGCCGCAGCCGGACGCGCCGGTCGCCACTCTCGCTTGCCTCGGCGGCATCGCAGATATCCTGGTGCTATAGCAGATGCCCGGCGCGGGAACCGACAAGACCAGGACCTGGGCCGACTTGCCGGGACCGATCGTCATTCTGGTTGAGCCCCAGTTGGGCGAGAATATCGGCGCCGCAGCGCGCGCCATGGGCAATTTCGGATTGAAGCGGCTGCGTGTGGTCAAGCCGCGACAGGGATGGCCCAACCCCAAAGCGACGGTGATGGCCGCGGGCGCCGACGCTGTACTCGAATCCGCGCAACTGTTCGATACAGTGGAAGCAGCCATCGCCGACTGCACCATCGTGCTGGCGGCGACTGCGCGCGCGCATGATCAGGCCAAGCCGGTTGTCGGCGCCGACGAGGCCGCGCGCCTGATAGCCGAAGATGTCAGGCGCGGCGAACAAGTCGCCATCCTGTTCGGCCGCGAGCGCAACGGGCTTGAGAACGAGGAGGTCGCGCTTGCCGACCGCATCATTACGCTGCCGGTCAATCCTGCCTTCGCCTCGCTCAACCTGGCGCAGGCGGTGGTGATCATCGGCTATGAATACTTCAAGCATGTCACGGGCTGCGCCCTGCCCTTCGACACGCCGAAAAAATCACCGCAGGTGGGCAAGCAGCAGCTCGCGGCCTTCTTCGCCACGCTAGAGCGCGAACTGGAGAAGGTCGAGTTTTTCCGCCCACCGGAAAAGCGCGCCACCATGACCATCAACCTGCGCAACATCTTCAACCGCATGAAGCCGACCCAGCAGGACGTCCAGACGCTGCACGGCGTCGTCACCGCGCTGGTGGAAGGCCGCAAGGGCCCGGCCAAGGGCGGCATCCTTACCGGCGACGAGGCGCAGATGCTGCGCACGCTGCTGGCGGAGCGGGGCGGACAACCAGCCCCGATCCAAGGCGGCCCCGCGCGCGGACTGGCGCGGCTTCTGCGCCGCAATCCGACCGACATCGAGCGCGCCTTCTGGGAAGCGCTGGTGAAGGACCGCCGTTTCGCCGGTCACGGCTTCAAGCGCCAAATTCCCATCGGCCCGCATATTTGCGATTTCGTCTCCTTGCCGTTGCGTAGCGTGATTGAGCTTGTGCCGAAGGACGAGCCACCGGAGGCCAGCGCCGCCCGCGCCGAACGCCGGGCTTGGCTGGAGGAGCGCAACTATACAGTAATCGACATCGCAGTAGCGGAAGCCGAATCCGACATCGCCGGCATACTCCATCGGCTGAGCCTGGCCATTTCGAAATGCTAGCGGCGCAGAGCTGTCATCCGGTATCGTAGGACCTAGCTTGTCGTCCAGGTGATTCAGCGCCGTCTGGGCCTGAAGGCTGCTGCACAAGCCTTAAAACAATTCGTCACGAATTTGCCACGTCTCGCCCTCGGGTTCCGCTGCCGTATAATTACCTTTCGATGGCCCGATACCTGCCACCCACCCGCAGGAACAACAACGCGCGCCATCCATTGGCTCCGTGCAACCAACTGCAGGAGGTGCAGAATGATAAAACCACTTACGACAATCGCGGCCGCCGGCGCATTGGCGGCGGCAACAGTTGCTGTTCCAACACAAGCTAACGCCCTTGCGCAATGGATAGTCCCCGCCATCGTGGTAGCGGGCGTGGGCGGATTGGCGGTCGGCGCCGTCGCCACGGCACACGCCGATAGTTACGCCTATAGCCCCGGATATGCTCCAGCGGGTGCGGTTTATGTTCAGCCGCGTGCACGCGCGGCGGCAAGCTGTCAGATCGTGCGTGAACGCACCCCCAGCGGCGCGATACGCCGGGTCCAGGTCTGCGAGTAATCCGCCTCGTCACAGAAAACGCCCCGACGGAGCTTTCCGCGGGGCGTTTTCTTGCATCACACGCGGCGTCAGCCCGCCATCGTTTCCTTCACCGCCGCTACGAGCTGCTTGAGAGTGAAGGGCTTGGGCAGGAAGGCGAACTGTCCGTGCTCGGGTAGATGCTTCTGGAATGCGTCCTCGGCATAGCCGGAAACAAAAATGATCTTTAATTCCGGATTACGCTTTCGCATTTCCTTCAAAAGCGTAGGGCCATCCATTTCAGGCATGACGACATCCGACACCACAAGGTCGACCGTGCCGCCGATTTTCTCCAGGATCGCCATGGCCTCGACGCCATTGGCGGCTTCCATCACAGTATAGCCGCGTGACATCAGGCCGCGCGCATTGAGCGAGCGCAGGCCATCCTCATCCTCAACCAGCAGGATGGTGCCATGGCCAGTGTGGTCGGTGGTTCGCGCGCGCACCACTTCATCGGTGGCGGCTAGCGCTCCGGCGATGGCGGGCGACTCCACCGTGTCCGGCTGCTCAACGTCCTCCGCGCTCGGCACGTGGCGTGGCAGGAAAATGCGGAACGTACTGCCGCGATCGATCTCCGAATCGACATAGATGAAGCCGCCGGTCTGCTTGACGATACCATAGACTGTCGAGAGGCCGAGGCCGGTGCCCTTGCCCACGTCCTTGGTCGAAAAGAACGGCTCGAAGATTTTCTCGATGATTTCGGGTGCGATGCCGACGCCGTTGTCGGAAACTTCCACCAGCACATAGTCGGCCGGCGGCATGCCCTTGAAGGGCAAATCCTTGCTCTCGTCGGCCGAAACATTGGCGGTGCGCACAGTAAGTTTGCCGCCTTCCGGCATGGCATCGCGCGCATTGACCGCCAGGTTCACGATTACCTGCTCGAACTGAGAAATATCCACCTTCACCGGCCACAGGTCGCGCCCATGCACGACTTCGAGCTGCACCTTTTCGCCGATCAGCCGGCGCAGCAGCATGGTGAGATCGGATAGCGCGTCGCCGAGGCTGAGCACCTGCGGGCGCAGCGTCTGCCGGCGCGAGAAGGCCAAAAGCTGCCGCACCAAGCTGGCGGCGCGGTTGGCGTTCTGCTTGATCTGGATGATGTCCTGGAAGGACGGATCGGTCGGCCTATGGGCATTGAGCAGGAAGTCGGTCGCCATCATGATGGCGGAGAGCACGTTGTTGAAATCGTGCGCGATGCCGCCGGCGAGCTTGCCCACCATTTCCATCTTCTGCGATTGGGCGAACTGGCTTTCCAACTTACGGCGGTCGGTGGTTTCGAGCGCATAGACGATCGCCGCTTCGCCGTCGCGTTCTTCTTTTTCCTCGATTGCCGAGATAAAGAAATGCGCGAAGCGCTCCGACTCGCCTTCCAGCGCGGCCTCCACCGGCGCAATCTCGCCCTGCCCTTCCGCGGCCTGGCGGAATGCGGTCTCCAGTGCCGGACGGTCGCGCTCGCCTACGACGGACAGGATGGACGGCTGCTCACCCTGAGACCCCTTGCCTTTGAGTACATTCTGGAACATGCGCGCGAACAGACCGTTGCTGCGCGCGATCTTGCCCGCCTTATCGACCGTGGCGATGGCCATCGGCGTATTGTGGAAGAAGCGCATGAAGCGCACTTCCGCCGCGCGCTGCGGATCGGTGCCGTCATCCCGCGCGCGGTTGAGCACGAGCGTGCGTGAAGCCCCGGCCGCTCCGTCGGCCCCGAACGCGACCTTGTGAAAGAGCCGCACCGGCAGCGTGCGCCCGCCGCGGGTTTTTAGGTCTAGATCGAAGACCTCGGTCTTCACATCGCCGGGCGCGGCCGCGAGCGCAGTAAGCAGCGCCGCGCCTTCACCCGACACAACATCCGCGATCTTTAACCCGCCGGAGCCTACCTGCGCCAAGTCGTGGTCGAGCCAATTCGCCAGCGTGGCGTTCAGGTAGACGATGTCGCCCTGTGCATCGACGGAGAAGAAGCCCGCAGGCGCATGATCAAGATAATCGATGGCGTGCTGCAACTCCTGAAAGATATTTTCCTGCCGCTCGCGATCGCGCGTCACATCGGCGATGGTCCAGACCGCAAGCTTGGAGCCGCTATCGCCATCGCCGAGCGGGCGCACCCGCAGGCGAAGCCAGCGTGCCGGGACGTCATTCAGTCCCGAGATACGGACCTCCTCCTGCAGCCTGCGGCCTTCGCGCGCGGCCTTCAGCAGGCGGTAGACGGATTCGGAGACATCGGGATCGCCGATGAAGACGCGCTCGACGGGGCGCACATCGTTGGCATCGGCCGCGTCAGTGAGATCGAGATAGGCGCCATTGGCGTAGAGAACGTGACCGTTTTGATCAGTCACCAGAAGACCGTCGGCAGCACCATCGAGGATGGCCTTGGCGATAAGATTCCCGGACGTCTTGCCCGGGAAACGCAGGATGCCGGCGGCGAGCGCAAACAATGAAAAAACTCCGACGCTCGCCAAAATGGCCAAGAGCGCGGTGATGTATTGCCCGGCGATATTGCGGTCGACGAAGAGAAGCCCGGTCGCGGCACCGACCAGCGCAAGCGCCACGACAAGAACCAGCCCGATGCTGCCGCCACGGGCGGTGGCCAGACTGCGGTCGACAGCCATGCGCTCCGAACGTCCGATCGTTTCCTGCGTAGCCATATTCGGCTCGAATCCCGTCCCAGTGCGCGCGAAGCAGCGCCCTTCTTGAGTGCCCCAGCCAGGGCCGTCCGCGCAAGGGTTTCGCTGGCAAGCAGCCTGAAAATCAACGGGAAATCGCCGGGGACAGGCGCATCTTGCAGCCGATGACCTCGCCTACCGCTTGTAATGCTCGATTGGAATCTGGGCCGATGCCTTCTTCTGTATGCGCCTGCGCAAATGGCAGGATGGAAATTGGACGGGCATGGTGCCCACTTGTCGTCCGAAGGCCGCGGAAAGAATACCCCTACCAGGGTAAGCAGATATTGCCAGAGCTGGAGATGCCGGTTAACGCTCGTAGCGCACGCCAGGGGCCTTAAATTACCGGTCTCTTGAAGTGACGGGCATTGACGACCAAGCGGAGTCCAAATGTAATGATTTTGTCGCTATTGCAGTAAGCGATTGCCGCAGCCGTCAACAAGTCGGGCGGTCCCGCCGCATCTGATCCGAGTAACCTGAAAGACGAAAAAGCCCATGTTCGACACGCTGTTCGGCACAGACGTCTCGCCCGCTTTGAAATTCTTCATTCTCTTCGTGATCGTGCTGGGGCTGATCGGCGTTATTGCATGGCTCGTGCGCCGCTTCGGCGCGAATCCCTTCGGCGGATCTTCCGCGCGCGGACGGCAGCCCCGGCTCGCGGTGGTCGATAACTTGGAGGTGGACACCCGCCGGAAGCTCATCATCATCCGGCGGGACAATGTCGAGCATCTACTGATGATCGGCGGCCCCACCGACGTCGTGGTCGAGCAGAATATCGTCCGCGCCATAAGCGCGACGCGCGACAAGGCGGTGGAGCCAACCATCGGCCGCGCCCTGCCCATTCCCGAAACTCCCCCCCGCCCGGTGTCCGTCGCTGAAGGCACCGTGTGGCCGCTGCAGCCGCAAGCGGAAACCAATGGACGCACGACGCCGCGCGCTGTCCCGGAAGAGCCGGTGCCATGGACGTTGCCGGCGCATTCGGAACCGCAGCGCCCGCCGCCCCGTCCCGAGGCTCGGCTCGAGAAGCCGGATACAATGACGAATTTGGCGGATGAGTTCTCCGCGCGGCCTACGCCACCGCGCGAGCCTCATTTCACACGGCAGCCCACGCCACCGATGAGCCGCCCTACTCCGATCGCGCCTGCGCCTGCTGCCGCTTCGGCGGCAAAGATCGAGAAAGTCGAAAAGATCACCGCTGCCACCGAGCCGGACCAGAATCTGGCCGAGATGGCGGACCGGCTGGATTCATCGATGCGCCGCTCAAATGAACCACGCATCACCCCCGAGGCCGCTACGCCGGCTAAGGAAGAACCGGCCGGGCCGCTCCTAGAGCAACGCACGCCTTCGCAGCTGCAACCGACGCGGATCGAAGCCAAGCCAGCACCATCGAAAGCGCTGTATGACAGCCTCGAAGAAGAGATGGCGAGCTTGCTCGGCCGTCCCCCAGGAAAGACCTGATGGTGCTTTCTTCCGACGGCCGAGTTGGGTGACGGTGGCGACCGCTCTCGTTGTAAAACTCACCGAGCGGTGATCCAAATCACGCACTGCTCAGTGTCCTCGCTCCGGGGAGCTGCTCGCACGCTTTGTTCAAGGACGAGCGCGCCAAGGCGGTGACTTCTCACCGTCAAGAATCACGATCAGACCAACTGGAAAAACGCCGCCGCGCGCGGCCGGTGAATTCGGAAAGACTCGGTGTGAAGACGGCGAGAGCTCATCGCCGTTCTCATCCGGGGAACGGGATGCGTCACAAGGCCGTCTTCGGCAGCGTCCCCGGAGGGCACGCTTTTTCCAGATACAGTCCCCTGCTCCGCCCGGAACGCTATTCGTCCCGGTATATACGCTCACGGCGCTCGTGCCGCTCCTGCGCTTCCACCGACATCGTTGCGATCGGCCGGGCTTCGAGGCGTTTGATCGAGATAGGCTCGCCGGTTTCCTCGCAATATCCGTAGGTGCCGTCGTCGATGCGCTGTAACGCAGCGTCGATCTTGGCGATGAGCTTGCGCTGGCGGTCACGCGCCCGCAATTCGATCGCTCGGTCGGTTTCCGATGAGGCGCGATCGGCCAGATCGGGATGGTTTTGATTTTCGTCCTGCAAATGTTGCAGGGTGTCCTTGGCCTCCTTGAGGATGTCCTCCTTCCAGGCGAGCAATTTGTTGCGGAAGTGCTCCCGCTGCCGCTCGTTCATGAAAGGCTCTTTATCGGATGGCCGGTAGTTTTTAGTTTTCTCCGCGGTCATCTGCACCTTGGTCGCTCCGTGCATTTTGTTTTCCTAGGCGAGTTTCCTCCTCGCGGGCACGCTTATATAGCGGGGCGGAACCCCGGACAATCACTGAATAGCGGCCGCAGCTATTCCCCCGCGGATAGGTTAACTAACTGAAATACTTGTGATTTTCGCGAAATTGGCACGCGTCGGTTGTGGCACGGCGGCCAGCTCGCAGGGCGATTCAACGCATATCGGCCTTCGCAGTTCCCCCTTCCATGCGCAAATTGATCTCCAACCCCACCGCTAAGGCCGAATCAGCGGACAGCCAGCCGTGAACCCCGCGGCGGCGGATTCAGGTGGTCTGAGATCAACGCGTTAGTCCGATCATCGCGTCGATGCCCCGTCATGTTGTAGAGGCAAGCCGCTTCCGTTGCCGGTGATGCCAAACAGACCTTACTCGACAAGGTCAATGTTGGCGGCGTTGAGCAGAAGACCATCCACAACATATGTCGGTGATTTCGGATTCCGCTTCGCGTTAAGCGCGCCCCGGCATGACAGGGCTTACGCCGGCCCCGCGTCGGCGGCAGGCGTGAATTTCAGCGCCACGCCGTTCATGCAATACCGGAGGCCCGTCGGTTTCGGTCCATCCTCGAAGACATGGCCGAGATGACCGCCACAGCGGCGGCAATGTACTTCGGTGCGCGTCATAAATAGCGCTCTGTCAACCGTGGTTCCGATCGCGTTGGGCAGCGGCTGCCAGAAGCTCGGCCAGCCGGTGCCGCTTTCATATTTCGTCTCGGAAGAGAACAGCGGCAGGTCGCAGCCGGCGCAGGAGTAATTACCCTTGCGCTTCTCGCGATTGAGCGGGCTGGAGCCTGGATACTCGGTGCCGTGCTTGCGCAGCACGTCGAACTGCTGCTTGGTAAGGAGTTTGCGCCATTCCTCTTCGGCTTTCTGCACTTCAAAATTTCCCTCGGTCAGCGCGCTTGCCGGGACCGGCCACCGCACGACTGCGAGTGCCGCTAGGCCGACGCCCGCGAGCAAATAACGACGGGTGCAATTCGTTGTCATGACGTCCCTACCTTTGTGCGTCAAAGCGTCATCCTTAGCTATATACGGATGGCAAGGACTTCCAGTTACATCCGACCGGTTCAGCGGTCGGCCGGGAGACCGTCGGCCGCGGGTGTCGCTTCCGCATCCAGCGCAACCTTAGTTTCTGCCTCGTCTTTGCGTCCATCGCCGCCCGCTGCATTCGGTTTTTTCGGCGCCCCCGGTTTGGGGTGGCGCGCCCGCTTTTGTCCGCGTTTGGACACGATCGTGTCGGGGGTAGTCTGGGGCTCGGCATCCTGATTAGCCGGGACTGGCGCCAGTTCGGAAAAAGCAATTTTCGATGCAGTCGGTTGGTTGTTCGGCGTCGATGGGTTTTCCGCGATCGCCAGCGCGCCGGCAGTTTTCTCGGCAATCGTCGATGCTACTGCGTCAGCGGGAAACGTGAACTCCTCGCGCAAATCGGCCGGGCGGCTGAACTGCGCGTTCAGGCGCTCGCGAATGCGGCGCGTCCAATAGAGCGCCTGAGCCGCGGCGCGGCCGCCGACGCCGCCCGCCCAGACCAGGTCATAGGGCGAGAACAACCGCCAGGTCCGGTCGCCCTCGACCATGCCGCGCGCGATCAGATCGCCCGCCATGGCAGTGGTGTTGAAGCCGTGGCCGCCGAAACCGCTGGCCACCCAGACTCCGCGTGCCATCTCGCCAATCTGCGGCATTTTGTGCACGGCGCGTCCCAGCGTCCCTGACCAGACACGATCCACCGTGACGCGGCCGAGCTGCGGAAAGGCGCGGCGGATATCGGCCGCAAGCCGCCCCGCGTATC
The DNA here is from genome assembly GCA_034668865.1 of Alphaproteobacteria bacterium. Taxonomy (GTDB): domain Bacteria; phylum Pseudomonadota; class Alphaproteobacteria; order Rhizobiales; family Xanthobacteraceae; genus CANKHA01. Next base: position 2,401 of record JAXDOO010000316.1, on the reverse strand, counting down.
GTTTAGGATCCGCGGCCCACATGGTCATGCCCCCCGCCCACATCAGGCGGTCGCCGTCAATAATGCGATAATGGCTGTCGGCAAAGACGCTGTCGCTGACGCCGCCCTTGTAAATGATGGCTTGGTTCAGCTTTTCGCCGAGCGGCGCGGTGGTCGCCACATAGGTCACGATCGGCAGAAGACTATCCGCCAGCCGTGGCATCACCGCGCCAAGTCCGGTATTGCCCGCCAGCACAATTCGCGCCGCGCGCACGCGCCCCGAGGGGGTACCGACACGCTTGCGGATACCGGCCGGATCGAGCGAAAGCGCCGGCGTATGTTCGAAGATACGCACGCCCTCCTGCTCGGCGGCCGCCGCCAGCCCGATCGCGTAATTCATCGGATGGATGTGGAAGGCGCGCGGGAAATGAATGCCGTTCTGGTAGAGCGGACTCTTGAGCTGTTCCCGTACCTGCTCCACAGACCACGCGTCTGCTTGCGCGCCGAACTCCTCGCGCAACAACCTCGCCTCCTCGCTTAGCCTGGGATTTTCGCGAAATTTCGCAACCGAGAGCCATCCGTTCACCGGCTCGACGCCGGGCATGTTGGTTTCGCTGATGGTCTCGCGCACGTAGTCCAGGCCGCGTTCGGACAGCGCCCAGAGCTCCTTGGCTTGCGCCAGTCCGACCCGCTCGATGATCCGCTCGAGGCTTTCGAGATATCCCGGCAGCACGAGACCTAAATTGCGCCCGGAAGCGCCGGACGCCACGGTCTGAGCCTCCAGCACCGCGACCGACCATCCGCGTCGCGCAATCTCGCGCGCCGTGGTCAGGCCCGCGAGGCCGCCGCCGATTACGCAGACATCCACGTCGAGGTCGAAGGTCAGCCGGGGGCGTTCGGGTGCCGGCACCGTCGCTTCCGCGTACCAGCTCGCCCCGTCGGAGATCGAATCGTCCGAGTGCATTCAGATCCTTTTTGTAAATTTTTACCCAGCCAAACTCACGCCGGCTGTATATGCCTGCGAGCAGCCCGAGCCGAATTTAGACCGGATTGCCCGGAAAATCGACGGTAGTACGGCCTTTCGAGAAACTGACGCAATACCGTTGCATTCTGGGCCGACGCAGACACAATCATGTGAACATCGCAAAAGGGCTGACATGCGCACTCTCATGCTGCTGCGTCACGCCAAGGCGGTCCCCGCGGACGGCAAAATCCGCGACCACGACCGTCCGCTCGCTTCCCGCGGCCAGAAGGATGCCTCGAAAATCGGCGCCTACATCGCCCGGCATCAGCTTCTGCCCGACCGCGCGCTTGTGTCGCCTTCCAGACGCACGCGGGAAACCTGGGAACTCCTGGGCCCCGCGCTCGGCAAGCGGACGCGCGCAACCTATGAGCAGCGGTTGTTTGACGCCTCACCGCAAACCATCCTCGACGCCATCCAGGAAACTGGCACCGCCTGCGCAACGCTGCTGGTCATCGGGCATAACCCCAGCCTGCATCGCGTGGCGGTGGGGCTGATCGCGACTGGCGATCTCAACGCGCGTGAACAGCTGCGCGAAAACCTGCCGACCAGCGGCTTGGTGATCATCGAATTCCCCTTTGACGACTGGCGGAAGCTGCACGCGCAGGCCGGACGGCTTAGTCATTTTGTGACACCAAACTTGCTCAAGGCGGCAACCGACTAACGGGGTGCCCGGCAAGGGCACATCGAGCCGATCATCCAGAGCTAGTGCGCGACACGGTCCCCTTTCTCCGGCACCACGCTCTGCACGCGCCAGAGTTCCGGGAACAGTTTTATCCACAACAGCGCGATGCCGATGGCGCCGAAACCGCCGATCAACACCGACGGTACCACGCCGAATATCGCCGCCATCACCCCGGACTCGAATTGTCCGAGCGTGCTGGCCGAACTGGTGAACATCGAACTCACCGACATCACCCGCCCCAACTTATCGTTGGGGGTGCGCGATTGGATCATCGACTGGCGGATAACGGCATTGAGTGTATCCATCGCGCCGTAAACCATCAGCGCCGCAAGCGACAGCGGCAGCCAGCTGGAGATGCCGAACACCAAGACCGAGAACCCATAGATACAGAGCGCGCATATTATGAGCTTGCCTGAATTTCTACGGAGCGTGGCGCGGGTAAGGTAGATGGTCGCAATCAATGCGCCAACGGCGGGCGCGGAACGCAGCAGACCGAGACCCCAGGGACCGGTCTGCAAGATGTCCCGCGCATAGACCGGCAACAGCGCGATCACGCCGCCAAGCATGATGACGCAGAGGTCGAGCGAGACCGCTCCGAAAATAATCCGGTTCCGACGTAGATAGGTAAAGCCGGCGAATACGGTCTCGAAAGTGATTGGTTTCTTCTCGCTTGGCGGATAACTCAGCCGGATGAAACCCACCAGAATGCTCGCGGT